>WFPZ01000326.1 GCA_015487335.1 Paracoccaceae bacterium | reverse complement strand
GGGGCGGGCGGGCGCATGCCCGGGATGCTGCGCACCCCGGGCAGAGCGAATCCGATCCGCCCCCGCGCTTCGGCCCGCCCCGTGCAGTCCGGGCGCTGCCCTCAACTCGCGATGGCACCCGCCCTAGAACGCCATCTTCGTATAGTCCGCCTCGTCCGGGTAGAAGGTATCCTCGATCGAGGTGCGGTGCACCCGCACCAGCTTGCCCTCCCTGACCTGCGAGATGTTCTGATGCCCGAACACCTGGTGGGTCCTGCCGTTGAACACCTTGTTGCCCTGGGGATGCTCGCGGCCTTCGGGCATGTCGGTCATCGCCTCGACCGCCTCGATCAGCGCCTGCCGGTCGCCCGGGCCCCTGTAGCCCGCGGCCTCCATGCCCGCCTTGATGACGTGCAGCGTCTCCCAGCAGCCCCACATGTGGGCATAGGTCGAGACGTCCTTCGGGTCGTTGACCGAGGCGCCGTTCCCGTCCACGCCGACGCGCTGGCGGAAGAACCTGTCGTATTCGGTCTGGTCGGCCTGGGCGTAGCGGCAGTTGCCCTCCCAGAAATAGGTGCCTTCCAGGAATTCCAGCCCCGGGGTTTTCAGGTCGACCGCCTCCAGGCTGTCGATGAAGCCGAAGATCTCGGGGCGCGAGGGGCCGAAGAATTCGCCCATCTCCTTGACGAAGGTCAGCACCGCCGGGCCGACCATGACGTGATAGAGAACCTCGGTCTCGCGCGGGATCTGCGGGAAATACTTGGTGAACGAGGATTCGGTCGGCGGAATGGCGATCTTGGCGATGACCTTGCCGCCCTGCTTCTCGATCGCCGCGCTGAAGAAGTCGCGGTGGTCATGGCCGAAGGCGAAATCGGGGAAGATCATGGTGACCTTCCTGCCGAGATTCTCCTTCACGAAGGGGGCCATGGCCTGCACCTGGCTTTTCACGTCGGTGATGCCGGGCTGCAGCGTCCAGCGGTTGAGCGAGCCGCTGGCCACGTGGTGGCCTTCCGAAACCACGAAATAGGGAATCTTGAGTTCTCCCGCGCGAGGCGCCGAGCCGATGACCACATGGCTGAACAGGGTGCCGAAGACGATGTCGGTCTTGTGCAGGGTGGCGAATTTCTCCACCACCTCGGCGCCGCGCCTGGGATCGGTTCCGTCGTCTTCGGTGACGATCTCGACGGGGCGGCCGTTGATGCCGCCCGTCTCGTTGATCAGCCTGACCGCCGCCCGGGTGGTGCGGTCATACCAGCGCCCGTAGGCCGCGCCGATGCCGGTGGCGTGTTTCTGAAAGCCGATGCGGATCGGCTCGGAGCTTTGCGCCTGGGCAAAGCGCGCCCACAGCGGCAGGGCCGCGGCACCGGCTCCGGCGGCGAGCGTTTTCAGGGCCCTGCGGCGGGACGTCGAGACGGGCTTGGGCGTATCGGCAGCGGACATGGCGCAGACTCCTTGCTGATGATTCGGGGCGGACTTGTAATGAATTCTGAAAATCATTCCGTAGGCACACGAACGACCTGTTGACGTTTTCAGGAAATTCGGGCCTGCCCGCACCGCCCTGCATGCCCGCACGGCAGACACGCAACCGAGGCGCAGCAGAGAAACTTCATGCCTCCGGCGGGGATACTTGAAAGACGTTGAAGAGCGGCCTTCGCCTTGGCACCGCGGGGCGGCTTCAGGGCCGAGGCCGGGTGGACCGGCATGATGATGCTGACAGTTGCCGCCGGCACCGGGCGGCAGTGCGGCGCAGCGGGAATGCCCGCAGCGCCCGATTCTGCCGCGACCATTCGTCGCCGCTGAAGGCTCTCCGCCCGGAAACACGGGCCCGGGTTTGCTGAGGCGCGGCGTGGCAAGATTGGCGAGAACGCCGCTCGCGGACATGTGCTGCGACAATTGCCGCCCTTCACGCCCGCATCCGGCCCTTGACCGCGGCACCCCTGAATTCTAGCACCACCGCATGTCTCGCGAACAGGAACGGAAAACGCCGGGAAGCCCCTCGGCCGTCACGCTCAGCCCCCTGAGCGAGTTCGAGGGGTCGCTGTCCAACCGGGTCTATCACAGCCTGAAGAAGGCGATCATGTCGCTCGACTACCGCCCCGGCGAGGTGCTGCGCAAGCGCGACGTCTGCGCGGCGCTCGGGGTTTCGCGCTCGCCGGTGTCCGAGGCCGTGGCCCGGCTGGCAGGCGAGGGGCTGGTCAAGGTGGTTCCGCAGGCCGGAACCTATGTCGCCTGTTTCTCGATGGCCGAAATCCGCGAGGGTGCCTTCCTGCGCGAGGCCCTGGAACAGGCCGCGGTCGAGCATCTGGCCGGCATCATCACCGACGAGCAGATCACCCGGCTGCGCCGCAACCTGCGCGTTCAGGAAATCCACATCGAGGATGGCGATACGGCGGGTTTCTGCGAAATGGACACCGAGCTGCACCGGATGCTGCTGGGGTTCACCGGCTACCGGCGGCTGGCGCAGCTGGCCGAGACCAGCTGGGTTCACGTCAACCGCGCCCGGCAGCTGATTCTGCCCGAGCCGGGGCGCATCGAGGCCTCCCTGCGCGAGCACCGCGAGATCGTCGACGCGCTGGAGGCCCGCGACGGCGAGCGCGCCCGCCGGGCCATGCGCCATCATCTGCGCCAGCTTCTGGAGCATCTCGAACCGCTGGAACGGGCCCACCCCGAGTGGTTCACCTCTCCGTAGCCCGCCGCGCGGCGGGCGCCCCCGTAAGGGCCAGGGCGGATTCCGGCTTCTCCCGAGGGGGCGGTTGGGCCTATTGATGGGAGGGGCGGGCAGATGCCGGCCCTCTCAGGTTTTCACAAGGGCAAGAGGCGAAGGAGCGCGCAAGAGATGAAGGGCAGGATCGTCATACTGGGGGTGTTCGTGGCCGATGCCTCGTTTCGGGCCGACCGCCCGCCGCGCATGGGCGAGACGCTTCTGGGCCGCGAGTTCCGCCTCGGCCCCGGCGGCAAGGGCTCCAACCAGGCGGTGGCGGCGGCGCGGGCCGGCGGCGAGGTGCATTTCATCACCCGCCTGGGGTGCGACCCCTTCGCCGAGATGGCCCTGCAGACCTGGCGGGAAGCCGGAGTGCACCCCGAAGTGACCCGCCACGAGGACAGCTTCACCGGTGCGGCCTCGATCTTCATCGAGGAGGCCACCGGCGACAATGCGATCATCGTCTGCCCGGGCGCCGGAGCCGCCATCGGCCCCGAGGACCTCGAGGCGCGCGCCGATCTCATGCGCGGGGCGGCGGTATTCATGACACAGCTCGAGCAGCCCATGGCGGCCGCCCTGCGCGGGCTGGAGCTGGCCCGCGAGGCCGGGGCCGCGACCATCCTCAACCCCGCCCCCGCGGCCGATCTGCCCGAGGGAATGCTGGCGCTGTGCGATTTCGTCACGCCGAACGAATCCGAGGCCGAGGGGCTGACCGGGATCGCGGTGGACGGCCCGCAGGGCGCCATCCGCGCGGCCGAGGCTCTGCTGGCCCGCGGAGCGGGCGCGGCGGTGATCACCCTGGGCGAGCAGGGCGCGCTGTTTCACGACGGCGCCGCGCCGGTGCATGTGCCGGCCTTCCGTGCCGGGCCAGTCGTCGAGACCACCGGCGCGGGGGATGCCTTCAACGGCGGCATGGCGGCGGCGCTGGCGCGCGGACTGGCCCCGCTGGAGGCGGTGCGCTTCGGCTGCGCCACGGCGGCGATTTCGGTCACCCGCCCCGGCACCGCCCCCTCGATGCCCGCGCTTGCGGAGATCGAGGCCCTGCTGCGCCGGGCGCCGGGCTGAGGCGGCGCGCCGGGCTGAGGCGGCCGTTTTCAGTTGATGCGCCTGCCGCTGCGGCGGTCGAACAGGTGCAGCGCGTCCTGCGGGGCGGAAAAGCCCATCACCTCGCCTTCGGCGATGTCGCGGATGCCGTGCAGGCTGACGACCATCTCCTGGTCGGTGCCCTCCAGCACCCCGTGAATCAGCGTGTTGGCGCCGAGCTGCTCCATCAGCGCCACCCGCACCCGCACCGGGCCGTCCTCGTCGGCCACCAGGTGCTCGGGGCGCAGGCCGAGGGTCACCTCGCCCTCCCCCGCCCCGCCGGGCACCCGCGCCCCGTTGCCCAGGACCACATGGCCGTCGCTGAGCTCGGCGGGCAGGAAGTTCATGGCCGGAGAACCGATGAAGCCGGCCACGAACACCGTCTGCGGGCGCTCGTAGACCTCGATCGGGGTTCCGAACTGTTCCACGTAGCCGCCGTTGAGCACCATCAGCCGGTCGCCCAGGGTCATGGCCTCCACCTGATCGTGGGTGACGTAGATCGAGGTCACGCCGAGGCGCTTTTGCAGCTTGCGGATCTCCAGCCGCATCTGCACGCGCAGCTTGGCGTCGAGGTTGGAGAGCGGCTCGTCGAACAGGAACACCTGCGGGTCGCGCACGATGGCCCGGCCCATGGCCACCCGCTGGCGCTGGCCGCCCGACAGCTGCCGCGGCTTGCGTTCGAGATATTCGCGCAGCTCGAGGATGTCGGCGGCCTCCTCCACCCGGCGGTTGATCTCTTCCTTCGGCAGGCCGCGGATCTTCAGGCCGTAGGCCATGTTCTGGCGCACCGTCATGTGCGGATAGAGCGCATAGTTCTGGAACACCATGGCGATGTCGCGCCGGGCCGGCTCGAGCCCGTTGACCATCCGCTCGCCGATATGGATCTCGCCCGCCGTCACCGTTTCCAGCCCGGCAATCATGCGCAGCAGCGTGGACTTGCCGCAGCCCGAAGGGCCGACGATGACCACCAGCTCGCCATCCTCTATCTCGCCGCTCACCCCGTGCAGCACCTCGGTGCCGCCGTAGGATTTCCGCAGGTTGTCCAGTCTGATCTTCGCCATTCGCGCGTCCTACTTTTCGGTTTCCGTGAGCCCTTTGACAAAGAGCTTCTGCATCAGCACCACCACCAAAACAGGCGGCAGCATCGCCAGGAGCGCGGTCATCATGATGATGTTCCACTGCGGGCTCTGCTCGGCGGCCTCCAGCATCTGCTTGATGCTCATCACGATGGTGGTCATGTCGCTGTCGGTGGTGATCAGCAGCGGCCACAGATACTGGTTCCAGCCGTAGATGAACAGGATCACGAAGAGCGCCGCGATATTGGTGCGCGACAGCGGCAGCAGGATGTCGAAGAAGAAGCGCATCGGCCCGGCCCCGTCGATGCGGGCGCTTTCCAGCATCTCGTCGGGGATGGTGAGAAACACCTGGCGGAACATGAAGGTGGCGGTGGCCGAAGCGATCAGCGGAATCGTCAGCCCCGCGTAGCTGTTGAGCAGCCCCAGCTGCGCCACCACCTCGAAGGTGGGCACGATGCGCACCTCCACGGGCAGCATCAGGGTGATGAAGATCATCCAGAAGAAGCCCATGCGGAAGGGAAACCTGAAATAGACGATGGCGAAGGCCGACAGCAGCGAGATCGCGATCTTGCCCAGCGCGATGCCCAGCGCCATCACCAGCGAGTTGAGCATCATCAGCCACACCGGCGCGGTTTCGGTGCCGGAAAGGCCGCGGCCGAACAGGGTGGCCTTGAGGTTGACCCAGAACTGATCGCCCGGCAGCAGCGGCAGCGGCACCTGGGTCATGCGGATCTCGTCATGGGTGGCGGCCACGAAGGTGATCCAGATCGGCAGCGCGATGATGGCGATGCCGATCAGCAGCACCACATGGGTGAAGAAGGCCAGCCAGGGGCGGTTTTCGACCATCAGTATTCCACCTTCCGTTCGATGTAGCGGAACTGCAGCACCGTCATGGCGATGACCAGGATCATCAGGATCACCGACTGCGCCGCCGAGCCGCCCAGATCGAGCCCCACGAAACCGTCGTTGTAGACCTTGTAGACAAGGATCGTGGTGGCATTGGCCGGCCCGCCCTGGGTGACCGCGTGAATGATGCCGAAGGTGTCGAAGAAGGCGTAGACGGCATTGATCACCAGCAGGAAGAAGGTGGTGGGCGAGATCAGCGGGAAGATGATCGTCCAGAAGCGCCGGATCGGCCCGGCCCCGTCGATCGCCGCCGCCTCGATCACCGAGCGCGGAATCGCCTGCATCGCCGCGAGGTAGAACAGGAAGTTGTAGGCCACCTGCTTCCACGAGGCGGCCATGATCACCAGCGCCATCGCCTGCCCACCGCGCAGCTGGTGATTCCACTCGTAGCCCAGCATCTCGAGCCCGTAGGCGAGAATGCCGAGAGTGGGGTTGAACATGAACACCCACAGCGCCCCGGCCAGCACCGGCGCAATCGCATAGGGCCAGATCAGCAGCGTGCGGTAGACGATGGCGCCGCGCACCACCCGGTCGGCGAAACCGGCCAGCACCAGCGAAAACGACATCGACACGAAGGCCACCGCCAGCGAGAAGAAGGCGGTGCGCTTGAAGGCGCCTATGTACTGGTCGTCGCGAAACAGGGCCTGGAAGTTCTCGAACCAGACGAATTCGGTGGACAGGCCGAAGGCGTCCTCTACCAGCATCGACTGCCACAGCGCCTGGCTGGCAGGCCAGATGAAGAACACCAGCGTGATGATGATCTGGGGCGCCACCAGCAGGTAGGGCAGCACCGAAGGCGGGAAATGGACACGTTTCAGCAACGCCGGCTCTCCGGATGACGGCCCATGCCGCCCCGCGCGGGCAGGGCGGCATGGCGTTTTCTGTCGTCAGCGATCTACCTTACCGAGCGCTCGAACTTGCGCAACAGCACGTTGCCGCGTTCGACGGCCGAGTCCATGGCCTCCTTCGCCGTCTTGTCGCCGGCCCAGAGCGCTTCCATCTCTTCGTTGATGATGTCGCGGATCTGGACGAAGTTGCCAAACCGCAGGCCCTTCGAGGCCGGCGTCGGCGTGTTCAGGCTGAGCTGCTTGATCGCGGTATCGGTGCCGGGGTTGCTTTCATAGAAGCCCTGGCTCTTGGAAAGCTCATAGGCGGCGGTGGTGATCGGAACATAGCCGGTCTCCTGGTGCCACCAGGCCTGGACCTCGGGCGAGGACAGGTAGTTGAGGAACCTGGCCACGCCTTCATACTCGGCCTCGGGGCGCCCCTTGAGCACCCACAGCGTGGCGCCGCCGATGATCGAGTTCTGCGGCGCATCCGCCACGTCGGTGTCCAGCGGCAGCATGGTCTGGCCGAAGTTGAAATCGGCCTGGCTCTTGATGGAGCCGTAATAGGCCGAGGAGTTCAGCCACATGCCGCATTCGCCGCCGGTGAACATCGGCAGGCTGTCGCCGCGCCGGCCGCCGTAGACGAAGAGGTTGTCCTTCTGCCAGTCGGCGATCTTCTGCAGCCGGTTTTCGACCGCGTCGTTGTTGAAGGTCAGCTCGGCGTCGAAGCCGGCAAAGCCGTTTTCCCTGGTCCCCATCGGGATGTTGTGCCAGGCCGAGTAGTTCTCGATCATCACCCAGGACTGCCAGCCGAAGGAGAAGCCGCATTTCATCCCGTTGTCGACCAGCTTCTGGGCCGATTCCTTCACCTCGTCCCAGGTGGTGGGAATCTTGGCACCGGCGGCATCGAGGGCGTCCTTGTTGTACCACAGCACCGGGGTGGAGCTGTTGAACGGCATCGACAGCAGCTCGCCCTCGGGGGTCTGGTAGTAGGAGATCACCGCCGGCAGGAAGGCGTCCTTGTCGAACGGCTGGCCGGTGTCGGCCATCAGCTGCTCCACCGGATAGACGGCACCCTTGGCGGCCATCATGGTGGCGGTGCCGACCTCGAAGACCTGCACGATGGCCGGCTGCTCGCCGGCCCGGAAGGCGGCGATAGCGGCGGTCATGGTTTCGGTGTAGTTGCCCTTGTAGACCGGCACGATCTTGTATTCGGACTGGGTGGCGTTGAAATCGGCGGCGATCTTGTCGACACGTTCGCCGTTGACGCCGCCCATGGCGTGCCACCATTGCACCTCGATCGCCTGCGCATAGGCGGCGGTGGCCACGGACAGGGCCAGCGTCGAAGCGGCAAGTCCCAGTGTAACGTGTTTCATGAATTCTTCCTCCCGGATGTTGAACGAGCAAGGACAAGACCGGCAGCGGACCCCCACCTGACCGGCAACCCGCCTTACCCGGGCAGAAAACCACGGGCCGAACCATAATTCAATTGAAAGTTTCATGACATGAAATATAACGTCTGGTTATATTTTCCCGTATCGACCGGACTTTCCCCATGGCCATCCGCCTCAGACAACTGGAAGCCTTCTGCGCGGTCGCCCGATCGGGCAACATCACCCGCGCCGCAGAGCAGATGGACATCTCGCAGCCCGCCGTCTCGCGGCTTCTGCGCGACTTCGCGCAGGAGGTGGGGTTCGAGCTTTTCCAGCGCCGCGAGGGGCGGCTGGTGCCCACCCAGGAGGCCCGATATCTGCTTTCCGAGGCCGAGCGCCTGCTGGCCTCCGTCCAGCGGCTGGAAGAGCTGACCAAGGACGTCACCGAACGCAAGGCGGGGCATCTGCGCATCGCCTGCCTGCCGGGCTTTGCCACCAGCCATCTTCCGGGGGTGGTGGCGCGCTTCCTCAAGGAGCGCCCCGGCGTGACCGTCACCATCGAGCCAGACCGCCCCGAGCGGATCCTCGAGTGGATGATCGGCGAGCAGTACGATTTCGGCATCACCGACGGCTTTTCCGGCCACCCGGCGGTGCAGAGCCAGAACATGAACGTGCGCACCGTGTGCATCCTACCGCGCGGCCACCGGCTGGCCACGGCAGACGAGATCGGCCCCGAAGACCTGGCCTGCGAGCGGATGATCCACCCCCGCCGCGACAGCTCCTTCTACCGCGACCTGGAGGCGCGGTTTCTCGAACGCGGCCTCGCCCTGCCCTCGCTGATCGAGGTGCGCCAGTTCACCGCCGCCTGCATGCTGGTGGCCGAGGGAATCGGAGTATCGGTGGTCAGCGAGCTGGACGCGCGCGAATACGAAAGCCGCGGGCTGGTGATCCGCCCCTTCCGCCCCGCGCTGCCGCATCGCCTCACGCTGCTGACCCCGACCCACACGCCGATGTCGATGATCACGCTGGAATTCATGGAAGCCTTCCGCGCCAGCCTCGAGCCCTACCTGGCCTGAGCCTCAGGAAGACCTGCCCGCTCAGGCGCTCCCCCACAGAACGGGGGCGGCCTCGGCCATGACGGAAACCCCGATGAAGATCGCAACCCCCGCCATCGCCACCTGAACCACCCGGAACAGCCATGAAGCCGACTGCTCGGCCATGCGCAGCGGCCAGCTGGCCGCGAAGGTCAGCGCCGCCATGCCGATGATCGAGCCCAGCCCGAACACCAGGATGTAGATGACCGCCGTCAGGAAGTTCTGGGTGGCCGCAGCCGTCAGCGCCACCAGCCCGGCCGAACCGGCCGCGCCATGGGCCAGCCCGATCAGGTAGGCGCGCGGCGAGAAGATGAAGAGGGCGTGGTCATGATCGTGCGGATCGCGATCGTGCGGCACGCGGGCGCCGGCGTGGCTGTGGGCATGGAAATGCCGCCGCCCGTCGCCGTGATCATGCACATGGAAATGGATGCGCTCTCGGCGCATCTTCCAGATGACATGCAAGCCCAGCCCGATCAGCATGATGCCCACGGCAAATTCCATGCCGGCGGCGAAACGCTCGGTCAGGATCATGCCGAACAGGATCACCGGCGCCGAGATGATGAACAGCGTGGTGGTATGGCCCATCCCCCAGCTCGCCCCCAGAAAGGCCAGCCGTTTCGGGGTGGCCCTGCCGGTGGAGGCCAGCGTGCCCACCGCGGCCAGGTGGTCGCTTTCCAGAGCATGCCGCATGCCGACAAGAAAACCGAGTACCAGGAAGTTTTCCATCTTCTCTCCTGCTGGGAAAATCGAGGCGATTCCGGCGCCATGCGCACCGTGCGCCATGGTCCCCAGGCGCGCGGCGACGTCAAGCGCCTTCCGCAAGCGGCAGCCGCGCCGGCGGGCAGCTCATTCGAAACGCTCGGAAAGTTCCTTGTTCACACTTTCGAGAAAGCGCGCCGCGGCCACCGGCAGGGTGCGCCCGCGCAGATAGCCCGCATCCACCGTGCCCGGCGGAACCCCTTTCAGATCCAGCGGAACCGCGATCAGCCGGTCGCGCTCCAGCGCCGGGCGCAGGTTGATGGCCAGGCTGAAGCTGAGCGCGTCGCTGTCCTGCGACATCAGGCGCAGAAGATCCAGGCTGTTCGATTCCACCGCCGCTTCCAGCGTGATCCCCACCTTCCCGGCCAGCGCGTCGAGCACGTTGCGGATGCCCTCGGGCCGCTTGGGCAGAAGCAGGGGGAAATCGATGCATTCGTAGATCTTCAGCCGCTTGCGCCCGGCCAGGGGGTGGTCCTGCGACATCACGCAGTACATCGGCTGGCTGACCGCGCAGACCACCTGGAACTCCTTCAGCCGCAGCGGCTCGAAGACGATGGCGATGTCGTTGGTGTTGTCGAGCAGCGAGGCCTCGGCCTCGCCGCGCTCGTAGAGGTTGACGGCAAAGGTCACCGCCGGGAACTCGGCGATGTGGCGGCGGATCAGATCGGGCAGGAAATACTGCACCACCTCGCGGGTGGCGGCGATGTTGATGTGGCCTGCGCGCATGCCCGAAAGATCGGCGATGCGCGACTTCACCCGCTCCATGTCGGCCAGCTGGTTGCGGATGTGCTCCAGCAGCACCTCGCCGGCGATGTTGGGGCGCAGCCCCGAGGGGTGGCGCTCGAAGATCTCGACCCCGAGCTCCTCCTCGAAGGCGAGGATACGCCGGTTCAGCGCCGAGGCGGTGATGCCCAGCTCCTCGGCGGCGCTGCGCAAGGAGCCGGTCTGGGCGACCTTGGCGATGAACTTCAGGATCTGCTGGTGACGCATGGGAATCCGGGACGTGTTCGATTTTTTGCAACGGGCTGCTGATTTCTTAGCAGCAGACATCAACACCCTCAAGCCGTATGGATGACGCAGGCCCTGATTCCCGGCCGCTGAAGCCCTCGCAAGACCGACAAGGAGAGCGCGACTTGCCACAGAAACTCGTCATCATCGGTGCCGGCATGGCCTCGGGGAAGCTGCTCGAAGAGCTGCTCGAGCGCGACCCCGGCGCCTGGGACATCACCCTGTTCGGCGCCGAGCCGCGCGGCAACTACAACCGCATCATGCTCAGCCCCGTCCTGGCCGGGGAAAAGACCTATCAGGAGATCGTCACCCATGATGCCGACTGGTATCGCAAGGCCGGCATCAACTGCCGCTTCGGCGAACCGGTGGTGAAGATCGACCGCAAGGCGCGGCGGGTGATCAGCCCCGGCGGCAGCACCGAATACGACAGGCTGGTGATCGCCACCGGCTCGGCCTCGTTCTTCATCCCCGTCCCCGGCAACGACCTGCCCGGCGTGGTGGGCTTTCGCGACCTTGACGATGTCGAGACGATGATCGCCGCCGCCCGCCCCGGCGCCAGGGCGGTGATCATCGGCGGCGGGCTGCTGGGGCTCGAGGCCGCCGCCGCGCTCAATACCCGCGGCATGAAGGTGACGGTGCTGCACCTGATGGGCCACCTGATGGAGCGCCAGCTGGACGAATCGGCCGGCTATCTGCTGCAGAAGGAGCTGGAATCGCGCGGCATCGAGGTGGTGTGCAGGGCCCACACCAAGGCGATCCTCGGCCATGACAAGGTGGATGCGGTGCTGCTCGAGGACGGCTCGGTCCACGAGGCCGACCTGGTGGTCATGGCCGCCGGCATCCGCCCCGAGACCCGCCTGGCCATCGACGCAGGCCTGCATGTGGAGCGCGGTATCGTGGTGGACGACGCCATGCGCACCTCTGACCCGCACATCTTCGCCCTTGGCGAATGCGTGGAGCATGACGAAGCCGTCTACGGC
>WFPZ01000325.1 GCA_015487335.1 Paracoccaceae bacterium | reverse complement strand
GCTTGAGCTGCCTACCCGGACCTCCGGGCTGAAGCGGCCCTGGGGCGCACATGGCCCCGTGAGGTCCCTATTCGGCATTGCTCCTGGCGGGGCTTGCCATGCCACCCCTGTTGCCAGGGGCGCGGTGCGCTCTTACCGCACCTTTTCACCGTGACCCGCGCAAGCCGCGCGGGACGTCTGTTTTCTGTGGCGCTTTCCCTCGGGTTGCCCCGGCCGGGCGTTACCCGGCGCCAGTGCTTCATGGAGTCCGGACTTTCCTCAGGCGTTGCCGCCCGCGGCCATCCGGCCATCCGCGCCCTCCCGATGTAGGGATTGGCGCGCTCGCGGTCAACGCGCTTACTGCCCGGAGGCGCCGACCTGCGCCGCCAGCCGGAACGGCATCGGATCCCAGTAGCAGGCGAACCCGTCGCCGTCCGGATCGATCCCGTAGCGGTCCCTTTCCGGCCCCCCGGCCTTGAGGAAGGCCTCCTGCGCAAGATCGGAAGAGGCATATTTGGCGCAGTTGCGCTCGAACCGGCCCCTGATCTGCACGCTGGGGCGGGGATAGAGAGGCTCGCCCACCTTGTTGGTGGTCGAAAGCGCAAACTGCACCACCAGCGGGCCGACGCCATCGGGCCGGGGAGGCAGGGCCGTTGGCTCGATGAACTGGTAGGCCTGGCGCTGCGCCTCGATGCGCGCCCGGTCGCTCTCGATGGTTTCGCGCTCGGTCACCGCAGTGAAATCCTGCTCGTCGGAAATCCCGGGGTTGTCCAGAACGACAACCGGCGCATCGGCCGGTTCCGTCGTCACTGTCTCATCGGAGATCGCGCCGCGCGGCACCAGCGGCGCGGCTGGCTGCTCCTGCGGCAGGGCGGCCTGGCCGCCAAGTTCCACGCCGGCTGCGGAATCGGGCACCGGCACCGTGCAGGCGCCCAGCACAAGCGGCAGTGCCATCGCAATCGGAAACCGCATCGCTCTCATCCCCGTCTTGCCGGTCCGGCTGGTTCTTACCACCATTTTTCGGGCCGGGAAACAAAGCCCGCGGCGGCCTCGAGCGCCTGGGCGACATTCAGCAGATCGCCCTCTTCCCAGGGCCGGCCGATCAGCTGCAGCCCCAGCGGCAGCCCCTGGGCGTCAAGCCCCGCCGGCACCGAGATGCCCGGCAGCCCGGCCAGGTTCACGGTGACGGTGAAAACGTCGTTGAGATACATCTGAACCGGGTCGGCATCGGCCATCTCGCCCAGTCCGAAGGCGGCCGACGGGGTGGCCGGGGTGAGGATCGCATCCACCCCTTCGGCGAAGACGTCCTCGAAATCCTTCTTGATCAGGGCACGCACCTTGCGGGCGCGGTTGTAGTAGGCATCGTAGAACCCGGCCGAAAGCACATAGGTGCCGATCATCACCCGCCGCTTGACCTCGGCGCCGAAACCCTCGGCGCGGGTCTTTTCGTACATCTCGGCGATGCCTTCGCCCTCGGCCAGCCTGGCGCGGTGACCGTAGCGCACCCCGTCGTAGCGGGCGAGGTTGGAAGAGGCCTCGGCAGGGGCGATCACGTAATAGGCGGGAAGGGCATATTTCGTGTGCGGCAGCGAGATGTCCACGATCTCGGCACCCGCGTCGCGCAGCATATCGGCGCCCTTCGCCCACAGCGCCTCTATTTCGGCGGGCATGCCCTCCATGCGGTATTCCTTCGGGATGCCGATCTTCCTGCCGCGGATGTCGCCGCTCAGCATCGCCTCGAAATCGGGCACGGGGATGTCGGCGGAGGTGCTGTCCTTCGGGTCATGGCCGCTCATCGCGCTCAGCATGATCGCCGCATCGCGCACCGTCTTGGTCATCGGGCCGGCCTGATCGAGGGAAGAGGCAAAGGCGATGATCCCCCAGCGCGAGCAGCGCCCGTAGGTGGGCTTGATGCCGACGATGCCGGTGAAGGCCGCGGGCTGGCGGATCGAGCCGCCGGTATCGGTGCCGGTGGCGCCAAGGCACAGATCCGCGGCGACCGCCGCCGCCGAGCCGCCGGAAGACCCCCCGGGAGTAAGCTTGCGCCCGTCCACCTTCCAGGGGTTGACGGCGGGCCCGTAATGGGAGGTTTCGTTGGACGAGCCCATGGCGAACTCGTCCATGTTCAGCTTGCCCAGCATCACCGCGCCGGCGTCGAACAGGTTCTGGGTGACGGTGGATTCATATTCGGGCCGGAAACCGTCGAGGATGAACGAGGCCGCCTGGCTGTTCACGCCCCTGGTGCAGAACAGATCCTTTATCCCGAGGGGAATACCGCACAGCGCCGGCGCCTCGCCCGCCCTGATCCGCTCATCCGCAGCACGGGCCTGCTCGAGCGCCAGATCGGGCGTCTTGTGCACCACCGCGTTGAGCACCTCGGCCTCGTCGATGGCCTTCAGGCAGGCCTCGGTCAGTTCCACCGAGGTGATCTCCCCCGCGCGCAGCGCGTCGCGGGCATCGGCAATCGTCATCTCGTTGGGCTTGCTCATCACTCGACCACCTTGGGAACCGCAAAGAAGCCCTCGCGGGCATCGGGCGCGTTGGAAAGGATCTTTTCCTGCATGTTGCCATCTGTCACCACGTCGGGGCGGCGCTTGAGGCGCATCGGCGTGACCGAGACCATCGGCTCCACCCCTTCCACGTCAACCTCGTTGAGCTGCTCGATGAAGCCCAGTATCCGGTTGAATTCGCTGGCCAGGGCGGGAAGATCCTCTTCCTCGACCCGGATCCGGGCCAGCCTGGCGACATGGGCGGCGGTGTCCTTGTCGATCGACATGTGCTTCGCTCCGGTTATCTGCTCCGGCCCGTTTAACGCGCCCCCCGCCCGCCCGCAAGCGCCAGCGCCCCCGGCGGTGACAAGGCGCTGCCGTCTGCTATTGTGAGGAAAACGACCCATGGAGGCAGAAATGAAGATCACATGGCTTGGACATTCCGGCTTTCGCATCGAGACCGGCGGGCAGGTTCTGCTGGTCGATCCCTGGCTGACCGGCAACCCGATGTTCCCCGAAGACAGGTGGAGCGAGGCCGTGGCCGGCGCCACCCATGTGCTGATCAGCCACGGCCACGGCGACCACGCCGCCGACGCGCCGGCGATCGCAAAGGAAACCGGCGCGGTGCTGGTGGGGATCTACGACCTGATGCAATGGCTGGGCGGCAAGCACGGGGTAGAGACCATCGGCTTCAACAAGGGCGGCACGGTGTCCCTGGGCGAGGTGGTGAAGGTAACGATGGTCAACGCGGTCCATTCCTCTTCGGTGGACAGCCCCGAAGGGCCGGTCTACGCGGGCCATGAAGCGGGCTTCGTGATCGAGGCCGAGGGCCACACGATCTATTTTTCCGGCGACACCGACGTGATGGCAGACATGGCCATCATCAACGATCTGCACGCCCCCGACATCGGCATTCTCTGTGCCGGCGGCCATTTCACCATGGACATGAAGCGCGCCGCCCATGCCGCGAAAACCTTCTTCGATTTCAAGACGGTAATCCCCTGCCACTACCGCACCTTCCCGATCCTCGAACAATCGGCCGAGGCGCTGAAGGCCGCCCTGCCCGGCGTTGACGTGATCGAACCCGAGGTGCTGGCGACGATCGAGCTGTAATCGAGGCTCCGCGCCCCGCACCCCGGAGCATTTTCAGCAAGATGAAGCCCGCGCGGGCCTTCCCTTCATCTTGCAATAAATACTCTCGGGGGTGAACGGGCACGCAGTGCCCGGAGGGGGCGGACAGCCCCCTTTTTCCGTCAGCCGCGGCGGCGGGCGAAGAACGCCTTGAGCAGCGCCTCGGCCTCTTCGGCGGCAATGTCGTCGTAGACTTCGGGCTTGTGGTGGCTTTGCGGGTGGTCGAGCACCCGCGGCCCGTGCGCCACCCCGCCCGACTTGGGATCGGCCGCGCCGTAATAGAGGCGCGCGATACGGGCCTGGCTGATGGCCGAGGCGCACATCGGGCAGGGCTCCAGCGTGACATAGAGCGCATGTCCCGGCAGGCGTTCTGAGCCTGCGGCGGCGCAGGCGGCACGCAGGGCGAGGATCTCGGCATGCGCGGTGGGGTCGGCCAGTTCGCGGGTGCGGTTGCCCTCGGCAGCGACGATCTCGCCCCCGGGCGAGACGACAACCGCCCCCACCGGCACCTCGCCGCGGGCGGCGGCGGCGCGGGCCTGGGCCAGGGCGGCCTGCATGTGGCTGGTAAAACGCATGACGCTGTCATGGCCCGAACGGAGCGTCTTGCCAAGGCGCTTTCCCTTTCGCGGGCGCCGCGTTATGGCGAAGCCATGAGAAACGAGACCCCAAAGGGCGAACGCATCGCCAAGGTTCTGGCCCGCGCCGGCGTGGCCAGCCGGCGCGAGGCGGAGCGGATGATCGAGGCCGGGCGGGTGGCGGTCAATGGCCGCGTGATCGACAGCCCGGCGCTCAACGTCTCGGTCGCCGACCGCATCACCGTGGACGGCAAACCGCTGGCCGAGCCCGATCCGCCCCGGCTGTGGCTCTACCACAAGCCCGCCGGGCTGGTGACCACCACCCGCGACGAAAAGGGCCGGCCGACGGTATTCGACAGCCTGCCCGAAGACATGCCGCGGGTGATGAGCATCGGCCGGCTCGATCTCAATTCGGAAGGTCTGCTTCTTCTGACCAACGACGGCGAGATCAAGCGCCGGCTGGAACTGCCCGCCACCGGCTGGCTGCGCAAGTACCGGGTGCGGGT
>WFPZ01000324.1 GCA_015487335.1 Paracoccaceae bacterium | reverse complement strand
GGCCTGCCGCTTCCGAATGCGAGGAAACCGGCGATGCCTTTCAAGCCCACGGATTATCTGCCCTACGATTTCGCCAACCGCCGCCACATCGGCCCCAGCCCGGCCGAGATGGAGGAGATGCTCGAGGTGGTGGGGGTGGAGTCGCTCGACGAGCTGATCGACCAGACCGTGCCGGCCTCCATCCGCCAGAAGGAGCCGCTGGATTTCGGCAAGCCGCGCTCGGAGCGCGAACTGCTTTACCAGATGCGGCAGGTGGCGAAGATGAACAAGGTGTTCACCTCCATGATCGGCCAGGGCTTCTATGGCACCGTCACGCCGCCGGCGATTCAGCGCAACATCCTGGAAAACCCCGCCTGGTACACCGCCTACACTCCCTATCAGCCCGAGATCAGCCAGGGGCGTCTGGAGGCGCTTCTGAATTACCAGACGATGGTCTCCGATCTCACCGGCCTGGACATCGCCAACGCCTCGCTGCTTGATGAGGCCTCCGCGGCGGCCGAAGCCATGACCATGGCACAGCGGGTCGCCAAGTCGAAGGCCACGGCGTTTTTCGTGGATGAAAACTGCCATCCCCAGAACATCGCCGTGATCCGGACCCGCGCCGAGCCGCTGGGGATAGAGGTGATCGTCGACGCCCCGGATGCACTCGAGCCCGAAAAGGTGTTTGGCGCCATTTTCCAGTATCCGGGCACCTACGGGCACATTACCGATTTCACCCCCCATATCGCCGCCCTGCACGAGGCCAGGGCCATCGGCATCGTGATCGCCGACCCCCTGGCCCTGACCATCCTCAAGGAACCGGGCGCCATGGGGGCCGACATTGCCGTGGGCTCCACCCAGCGCTTCGGGGTGCCGATGGGCTATGGCGGGCCGCATGCCGCCTACATGGCCTGCAGGGACGCCTACAAGCGGGCCATGCCGGGCCGCATCGTGGGGGTGAGCATCGACAGCCATGGCCACCGTGCCTACCGGCTCAGCCTGCAGACCCGCGAGCAGCACATCCGCCGCGAGAAGGCCACCTCCAACGTCTGCACCGCCCAGGCGCTGCTGGCGGTGATGGCCTCGTTTTACGCGGTGTTCCACGGGCCCGAGGGGCTCAAGGCCATTGCCCAGCGCATCCACCGCAAGGCCGACCGGCTGGCCCGGGGGCTCGAGGCCGGGGGCTACAAGGTGGAGCCGGAATATTTCTTCGATACCATGACCATCGAGGTGGGCGCGCTGCAGGGGGTGATCCTCGAGGCGGGCCGGCGCGAGCGGATCAACTTCCGCAAGGTGGGCGAGACGAAGATCGGGATCGCGCTCGACGAAACGGTGCGCCCGGCGACGCTGGAGGCCGTCTGGCGGGCCTTCGGGCTGAACCATTCCGCCGACGACTTCCCCGCCGATTACCACCGCCTTCCGCCCGACATGGGCCGCAAGAGCGAATATCTCACCCACCCGGTGTTCCACATGAACCGGGCGGAAACCGAGATGATGCGCTACATGCGCCGCCTGGCCGACCGGGACCTCGCGCTGGACCGGGCGATGATCCCGCTGGGCTCGTGCACCATGAAGCTCAATGCCGCGGCCGAGATGATGCCGATCTCCTGGCCCGAGTTCGCCAACATCCACCCCTTTGCCCCGGCCGATCAGACCGAGGGCTACAGGTACCTGCTGGAGGATCTCTCGGCCAAGCTGTGCCAGATTACCGGCTATGACGCCATGTCGATGCAGCCCAACTCGGGCGCACAGGGCGAATATGCCGGGCTGCTGACGATCCGGGCCTGGCACGCCTCGCGCGGGGAGGGGCACCGCAACATCTGCCTGATCCCGGTTTCCGCCCATGGCACCAATCCGGCCAGCGCGCAGATGGCGGGGATGAAGGTGGTGGCAGTCAAGTCGGCCGAGAACGGCGATATCGACCTTGAGGATTTCCGCACCAAGGCCGAGGCCGCCGGCGAGAACCTTGCGGCCTGCATGATCACCTATCCTTCGACCCACGGCGTGTTCGAGGAGACGGTGCGCGAGGTCTGCGACATCACGCACCGGTTCGGCGGTCAGGTCTACATGGACGGGGCCAACCTCAACGCGCTGGTCGGGCTGGCCAAGCCGGGCGAGATCGGCTCGGACGTGAGCCATCTCAACCTGCACAAGACCTTCGCCATCCCCCACGGCGGCGGGGGCCCCGGCATGGGGCCGATCGGGGTGAAGGCACATCTGGCGCCCTTCCTGCCCGGCCACCCGGAGGTGGGCGGCCACACCGGGCCGGTTTCGGCCACCCCCTACGGTTCGGCCTCGATCCTGCCGATCAGCTGGGCCTACATCCTGATGATGGGCGGGGCGGGGCTGACCAACGCCACCAAGGTGGCGATCCTCAATGCCAACTACATCGCCAAGCGGCTGGAGGGGGCCTATGAGGTGCTGTTCAGGGGCAAGAACGGGCGGGTGGCGCATGAGTGCATCCTCGATACCCGCCCCTTCGTGGAAAGCGCCAACGTTACCGTGGACGACATCGCCAAACGCTTGATAGACAACGGATTCCACGCTCCCACCATGAGCTGGCCGGTGGCTGGCACGCTGATGGTGGAGCCCACGGAAAGCGAGACCAAGGCAGAGCTGGACCGCTTCTGCGAGGCGATGCTGCACATCCGCGAGGAAATTGCCGCCATCGAAAGGGGCGAGGCCGATCCGCAGAACAACCCGCTGAAGAACGCTCCGCACACGGTCGAGGATCTCGTCGCCGAGTGGGACCGGCCCTACACCCGCGAGCAGGCCTGCTTCCCGCGCGGGGCCTTCCGGATCGACAAGTACTGGCCGCCGGTCGGCCGGGTGGACAACGTCTGGGGCGATCGCCACCTGATGTGCACCTGTCCGCCGGTGGAAGATTACCAGGATGCGGCAGAATCGGGCTGAGCCGGGCGGCCTTGGCTGCAGCCCCGGGGCCCGGGGCTGAGCCGATGCGCGCCTTCGTGGCTCTCGATCTGCCGGAAGACGTTCTCGATGCGCTTGAGGCGCTGCAGTCGGGGCTGCCGGTGGGCCGGCCGATGAGGCGGGATACCCTGCACCTGACGTTGGCCTTCGTCGGCGAGCACCCGCAGGAGCGGATAGAGGAGCTGCACGACGAGCTGTCCGGCCTGTGCGCCCCACCTTTCGCGCTGCGGTTGAAGGGGCTGGGCAGTTTCGGGGGCGATACCCCGTCGATCCTGTTTGCCGGGGTCGAGGCGGAGGAGGCGCTGGAGGGGCTGGCCCGGCAGGTCAGGTCTGCGCTGCGCCGGGCCGGCCTGCCGGTTCCGCGCGACAGGTTCCGCCCCCATGTCACGCTGGCCCGTTTCCGCCCGCGCATGGGGCCGTCCGAGCTGGAACTGCTCAACCGTTTCGTGGCCGAGCGGGCCGGGTTTCGCGCCGGGCCGTTTCCCGTCACTTCCTTCGTGCTTTACGAATCCTTCCTGCATCCCGAAGGGGCCCGCCACCGGGAACTGGCCTGCTACCCGCTGGGTTGAACGGCCCCGCTCAGCTGAACAGCTCCGGGCACTCGTGGCGGCAGTGGTTGCGCGAGATGATGTAGATCAGATGTATCGTGGCCAGCCCTGCCAGCAGGCAGAAGAACGAGATGTAGGCGTAGCGCAGGAACAGGAAGTCCACCAGCGTGACCGCGATCAGCGTCAGCCCGAAATACCGCATGTGCCGGTAGCGCGACATCAGCGGCGGGCCGATGATCAGGGCGAGATACAGAAGGTTGGTGGCGCTGCGCGGCATGAGAAAGTCAAGCAGCATCGTGCCCTCATAGGCCAGCGAGCCGCGGTTGATGGTGACATCCACCCATTCGGGGTAGATCAGATGCGGTACGTAGAGGATCATGCCGAAGATCAGCCCGATGAGCGAGAAGATCCAGAACAGGTGTTTTCGCCGGCTTTCCTTCGGCTCCAGCGCATAGACCGACAGCGGAATCCAGAAGGGCCACATGAACCAGGTGAAGAAGATGTAGATCAGCGCCGCGGTTTCCACCATCTGGGCATTGCCGCCGGTCATTCCCTGCCACACGAACCCCTCTGCCAGCTGCTGCAGCCCGGCGAATGCCGGCATCAGCGAGACCGGCAGGTAGCGCTTGTTGACCGTCCAGGCCTTGTAGCCCGCGTAGGCCCCGCCAAAAAGCAGGACGCCGCCGGCCGAGATGCTGACCGCCTCGGAAAAACACATGGGATGCGGGAACCTTTCGGAAAATGCGCCTGAAGCGCCAGGGTGCCCGATCGGTCATGTCTTTTCAAGCGCGGTGCGGAAGTGACGGCGCGACAGCGAAAGGGGGCAGCATTGAAACAACGGCACCCGATCATATATTCGTGAAGACGAATTTATCAGGAGCCCGCATCATGAGCGATGCTGTCAAACTTACCTGCGCCCAGTGTGGCCAGGGCAACCGCGTGCCCGCCGGGAAACTGGCCGCCGGCCCCAAATGCGGCACCTGTGGCGCGAAGCTGGCCGATGGAAAGGTGGCCGAGCTGGAGCCGAAGGTGCTCAAGAAGATGATCCGCACCGATGATCTGCCGCTGATCGTCGATTTCTGGGCACCGTGGTGCGGCCCGTGCCGGATGATGGCCCCCGAATTCGCCCGCGCGGCCCAGGCCCTGGCACCTCACGTGCGCTTTGCCAAGATCAACACCGAGCAATACCCTCAGGTCTCGGCCGAACGGAACATCCGCGGCATTCCGCTGCTCATCCTGTTTCACAAGGGCAAGGAGGTGGCGCGCCTGGCCGGCGCTCGCCCGGCTGCGGATATCGAGCGTTTCGTGCGCGCCAACGTGACGGTCGGCGCCTGACACCGTTTTCGGGCCGGCCCGTGCAGGCGGCCCGATTTTGCGCCCGGCGGCTGCGGGGCCGCTTGACAATTTCCCGGCGATGGATCACATGTCCGCCGGTCGGGGCCGTAGCTCAGTTGGGAGAGCGCGTCGTTCGCAATGACGAGGTCAGGGGTTCGATTCCCCTCGGCTCCACCAGACCACCTTCATCAATCGCGACAGTCCCGCGGCTGCGGATCCGGGCCATGCCCGGCCTGAAAATGCTGGCGGGCCGCAGGGTTGATGCCCCGCGGCCCGCCTTTTGCCTGAACTCTTGCCCCGGAAAGGGCCGGCGCCTCAGGTGGCGGTTGCAGCCTGGCCTTCCAGCCGCAGCAGCCGCAGCGCGTTGGCCACCACCAGCAGCGAAACGCCCACGTCGGCGGCGATCGCGCCCCACATGGAGGCCATGCCGAACATCGTCAGCGCCACGAACAGCGCCTTGACCGCTAGCGAGAGGGTGATGTTCTGGCGGATGATCCCCATGGTCCGGCGCGAGTGGCGGATCAGCCAGGGCAGCTTGCCGATGTCGTCGGTCATCAGGGCGATGTCGGCGGTTTCGATGGCCGCGTCGGAGCCCACCGCGCCCATGGCGATGGCGAAGTTGGCACGGGCCATGGCCGGCGCATCGTTCACCCCGTCGCCGACCATCGCCACCATCTCGTGCTGTTCGGTCAGTTCCGAAACCGCGGTGACCTTGTCTTCGGGCAGAAGTTCGGCGCGCACCTCGTCGATGCCCACCGCACGGGCCACGGCATTGGCGGCGCGGCTGTTGTCGCCGGTCAGCATCACCAGCTTCCTGACGCCCAGCCGGTGCAGCTCGTCCACCAGGCCGTGAGCGTCGGGGCGGATGGCATCGGCCAGGGCGATCAGCCCGAGCACCCGCTTGCCCTCGCCGACCACCACGACCGTCTGCCCCTGGTCCTCGACCTCGCGCAGGAAGTCCTGGGGCAGCTGATCGGCCACGCCCAGCTCTTCCGCATAGCGCGGCGAGCCCAGCCACAGCTCCTGGCCGTCGGCCTTTCCGGCGACCCCGCGGCCGGGGATGATCTGCACGTCTTCGGCGGGCTCGTAGGCGATGCCGTCCTTTTCGACGCGCTCCAGGATGGCCCTGGCCAGCGGGTGGGAAGAGCGCGCCTCCAGCGCCGCGGCGCGGGCCAGCAGGGTGGGCTCGTCGGTGCCGTTCAGCACGTGCAGGGCAGCCACTTCGGGCTCGCCGCGGGTGATGGTGCCGGTCTTGTCCATGGCCAGGGCGGTCATCTTCGAGGGGGCCTCGATATAGGCCCCGCCCTTGACCAGCACCCCGTTGCGGGCCGAGGAGGCCAGAGCGGCGACGATGGACACCGGGGTGGAGATCACCAGCGCGCAGG
>WFPZ01000323.1 GCA_015487335.1 Paracoccaceae bacterium | reverse complement strand
CGCCGGGGCATCAGCTGGGCTTCAACGACCTCAAGGTGATCGAGGCCGCCGACTTCCTGCGCGCCATCGCCGAAGGACGCGACCCCCACCCGGATTTCACCGCCGCGCTGGAATTCGAGAAGGTGATACACACCATGGCACGTTCGGCGCGGGAGGGAAAACGGATGAAACTGAAGGGAGAAGACACATGAGCATCGGACTGGCTGTTCTGGGCGCGGGACGTATCGGGCAGATTCACGCCCGCACGATTTCTCAGGAGCCCGCGGCGCGGCTGGTGGCTGTCGCCGACACCTTCGGTCTGGCTGCGCGGGCGCTTGCCGCCGAACATGGCGCACAGGTGCGCGACATCGACACGATCCTGGCCTCGGAGGATGTGGAGGCGGTGGTGATCTGCACCCCTACCGATACCCATGCCGAGCTGATCGAGCGCGCCGCCCGCGCCGGCAAGGCGATCTTCTGCGAAAAACCCATAGATCTGGATCCCGCCCGCGCCCGCGCCTGCCTGCAGGTGGTCGAGGAAACCGGCGCGTGGCTGATGGTGGGGTTCAACCGCCGTTTCGACCCCCATTTTCGGGCGCTGAAAGAGGCGATCGATGCCGGTCGGATCGGCGAGGTGGAGATGATCACCATCACCTCGCGTGATCCGGGCCCGCCACCGGCCGAATACATCCGCAGCTCGGGCGGCATCTTCAAGGACATGACGATCCACGATTTCGACATGGCCCGCTTCCTGCTGGGCGAAGAAGTGGAGAGCGTCATGGCCCGGGCCTCGGTGCTGGTGGATCCGGCCATCGGAGAATGCGGTGATTTCGACAGCGCCAGCGTCATCCTGACCACCGCCAGCGGCCGGCAGTGCCTGATTTCCAATTCGCGCCGGGCCACATACGGCTATGACCAGCGCATCGAGGTGCACGGCTCGGCCGGCATGGTGCAGGCCATGAACCAGCGCGAGGCGGATATCGAGGTGGCCACCGCCGAGGGCTTCACCCGCCCGCCGCTGCTCGATTTCTTCATGACCCGCTACACCGCCGCCTACTCGGCGGAAATCTACAACTTCATCGCCGCTCTTGCCGGCGTGGTGGAGATGAGCCCAGGCGGCGAAGACGGGCTGCGCGCGCTGCTGATTGCCGAGGCGGCGTTGCAGTCGGTCAGGGAGGGGCGGGCGGTAACGGTGGCGCGAGATTGACGGTCCTGACCTCTGAAGCGACTGCCCCCTGAAGCAACGGGCCTGATCTCATTGAACTCGCCCGCCCGGGCGGTCGCCTGCCCTCTGGTTGTGCTGGAATGGGAACCCGGCCACAGGAGCGATGCGCCCTCAGGCTCTGGCGAAATGCCTCTCGACGATTTCGGGAAGGGCGGTGAAATCCGAGAAAGCGTAGTGGTGGAACAGCGCCTCGACCGGAGCCTTGCGGTAGCCCTCGGTGTAAAGCGCCATCGCCGCGCCGGCCCTCTGCGCGGTCTCGGCGTCCACCTCGCTGTCGCCCACATAGAGATAATCGGAGGCGCCCAGCTGGCGGGCGGCATGCACAAGCGGCTTGGGGTCCGGCTTGGCGACGGGCAGCGAATCGCCGCCCACGACCACCTCGAACAGCTCTGCCAGCGCGAAGTGGCGCAGCACCGCCGCGGCCGGGCGCGAGGGCTTGTTGGTGCATACGGCGAGGCGAAAGCCGGCACCCGAGAGCTGCTCGAGGCTTTCGCGGACCCCGGGGTAAAGGGCCGAAAGGTTTACCGCCGAATCGTATCGCTCGAGGAATTCGGCGTGCAGCCGGGCGTGCAGCGCGGGATCGGGCGGCAGGCCCGCGGCAGCCATCATCCGCTCGACGAAAACCGCCGCGCCGTTGCCCACGAAGCTGCGCGCCTGCTGCAACGTGATCCGTCTGTCGATGCCGGCGCCTTCGAGCACCGCGTTGGCCACCGCGTGCAGATCGGGCGCGCTGTCGATCAGGGTGCCGTCGAGATCGAAGATGACGGCCCTCACGCGCCGTCCTTCCACTTGATCGAGCAGCCCATGGAGGGGATCTGATCCTCCGGCCCCCGGCCGGTTTCGGCCACCTGCTTCATTGCCTCGTAAAGATCGCGGCGCACATCCGGCGGGGCGGCCTCCCGGCGCGAGGCGTCCAGCCGGCCGCGGTACTGCAGGCCCAGATCGGCGTTGAAGCCGAAGAAATCCGGCGTGCAGGCGGCGCCATAGGCACGGGCGACGGACTGATCCTCGTCATGCAGGTAGGGGAAGGGGAAGTTGCGCTCCTGCGCCATCTTCACCATGTTCTCGAAACTGTCCTCGGGGTAGGCCTCGGCATCGTTGGAGCAGATCGCCGCCACCCCGATGCCCAGTTCCGAGAGATCGCGCGCATCGCGGATGATGCGATCGAGAACCGCCAGCACATAGGGGCAGTGGTTGCAGATGAACATCACCAGCGTGCCTTTCGGCCCGGCGATGTCGGACAGGCTGTAGCGCTTGCCGTCGGTGGCGGGCAGGGTGAAATCCGGGGCTTTCCAGCCGAAGTCGCAGACGGGTGTTTCAACGGCCATTGTCTTCTTCCTTCGTGTCGGGGTTCAGGGCATTTTCCAGGGCTTTTATCGCAGGCAGTTCGGAAAAACACCTGACAACCGCATCGGCGAGCGAGAAATCCTGCCCCTCCGTATAGGGCCCCGGCGAGACGATGCAACGCAGCCCCGCGCCTTTTGCCGAAAGCAGCCCGTTGAGCGAATCCTCCAGCGCCACGCAATCGTGCGCAGCCAGCCCCAGCCGCGCCAGCGCCAGCTCGTACACGTCCGCTGCGGGTTTCTTGGCCTTCACCTGATCGCCCGCTGCGATGACCTCGAAAACCGCATCGGCGGGCTGGCCGAAACAGGCACGGCACAGGGCTTCCACATTGGGCAGGTTGGTGGTGGTGGCCACCGCAAGCCGTACGCCCCGGGCGTGGGCGTCTTCGATCAGTTCGCGGATGCCGGGGCGAAGCGCCAGCGCGCCCTCGGCCACCAGTTCCACGTAACGGGCCGTCTTGCGGCGGTGGATGGCGGGGATCGCGTCCTCGGGCGGCCGGGTGGCCGGGGCGTTGTTGCGGATATGGGCCAGCATCCGCTCCTTGCCGCCGGTGGTCTTCAGCAGTTCGCCATAGAGCGCGCGGTCCCAGTGCCAGCCCAGCCCGTATTCGGCAAAGGTTTCGTTGAAGGCCCGCCGGTGCAGCTCTTCGGTCTCGGCGAGCGTTCCGTCCACGTCGAAGATCAGCGCCCTGATTGCCATTTCTCGCCTGCCGCCGCTTCTTCTGTCGCGAAACATGCCCGCCGGCGGCGCCCCCGCCTGCCGCTGGCGCAGCACCTGCCGGCGTTCACGCCGCCTTGCGCGCGCCTTCGGCGGCGGCGCGAATGGCGCGGATGTTCTCTCCGTAGGGGGCGGGGTTGTCCACCGAGCCGCCCTTGAACACCGCCGAGCCGGCCACCAGCACATCGGCCCCCGCTGCCGACATCAGCGGCGCGGTTTCAGGCGTGATGCCGCCGTCTATCTCGATATGCACGGGGCGGTCGCCGATCATGGCGCGCAGCTTCTTTACCTTGTCCACCTGCGAATGGATGAACTTCTGCCCGCCAAAGCCGGGGTTGACCGTCATCACGCAGATCAGATCGACCATGTCGAGAAGGTATTCCACATCCTCGATGCCGGTGCCGGGGTTGATCGCCAGCCCCGCTTTCGCGCCCGTGCCGCGGATCGCCTGCAACGTGCGGTGCACATGCGGGCCGGCCTCCAGATGGGCGGTGATCACATCTGCCCCGGCCTCGGCGAAGGCCTCGATGTAGGGATCCACCGGCGAGATCATCAGATGCACGTCCATCACCGTGGTGATGTGCTTGCGGATGGCGGCGCAAAGCGGCGGGCCGAAGGTGAGGTTGGGCACGAAATGGCCGTCCATCACGTCCACATGCACCCAGTCGCAGCCCTGGGCCTCGATGGCTTCGATCTCCTTTCCGAAATTGGCGAAATCGGCGGAAAGGATCGACGGGGCGATCTTGATGGAACGGTCGAAGGACATGGGACTCTCCGTGGCAGATGTGCAGGGTGGGCATATTGCCCGCGCCCCGGGATTAATCAAGCGGCGGCATGGCGCCGCCGCCTCCGTTTCATGCCGTCGATCACCGCGCCGGCGCAACCTTCGGGTCAAGCTCGCCGCTGGCGTAGCGGGCGGCCATGTCATCCATGGCGATGACCTTGATCTTCGAGGCATTGCCGGCGGTGCCGAAACGCTCGAAGCGGTCGCGGCAGAGCTTCTCCATCTCGTCCATCGCCGGGATGAGAAACTTGCGCGGGTCGAACTCGGCGGGCTTTTCCTGCGCCACCTTGCGGAACTGGCCGGTGAGCGCCATGCGACAGTCGGTGTCGATGTTCACCTTGCGCACGCCCGACTTGATGCCGCGCTCGATCTCTTCCACCGGCACGCCGTAGGTCTGCGGCATCTCGCCGCCGTATTCGTTGATCAGGTCCTGCAGATACTGCGGCACCGAGGAAGAGCCGTGCATGACCAGGTGCACATCGGGGATGCGGGCATGGATGGCCTCGATCTGGCTGATGGCGAGGATGTCGCCAGTGGGCTTGCGTGAAAACTTGTAGGCCCCGTGGCTGGTGCCGCAGGCAATCGCCAGCGCGTCCACTTTCGTTTTCGCCACGAAATCTGCGGCCTGGTCGGGATCGGTCAGCAGATCTTCCTTGCTCAGCTTGCCCTCGGCGCCCGAGCCGTCCTCCTTGGCGGCCTCGCCGGTTTCCAGGCTGCCCAGCACGCCCAGCTCGCCCTCCACCGAGGCGCCCACCCAGTGGGCCATGCGGCTGACCCGCTCGGTGATGTCGACGTTGTACTCATAGGAAGCGGGGGTTTTCATGTCGGCCTCCAGAGAGCCGTCCATCATTACCGAGGTGAAGCCGTGGCGGATGGCCGACATGCAGGTGGCCTCGTTGTTGCCGTGGTCCTGATGCATGCAGACGGGGATGTCGGGGTACATCTCGGTCAGGGCCTGCACCAGATGGCGCAGCATGATGTCGCCGGCGTAGGCGCGCGCACCGCGGCTGGCCTGCAGGATGACGGGGGCATCGCAGGCCTCGGCCGCGCGCATGATCGCCAGGCCCTGCTCCATGTTGTTGATGTTGAAGGCAGGCACGCCGTAATCGTGTTCGGCGGCGTGGTCGAGCAATTGTCTGAGAGTGATGAGCGCCATGAAATCCTCCGTCAGGCTGCTTGCTTGGCGGCCGTCAGCGCCGCGATACCGGGGAGCGTCTTGCCCTCCAGCCATTCCAGGAACGCGCCACCGGCGGTGGACACGTAGGTGAAGTCCTCGGCCACGCCGGCGGCATTCAGCGCGGCCACGGTATCGCCGCCGCCGGCCACCGAAACGGCCAGGCCGGCGCGGGTCAGCTCGGCGGCGGTCTGGGCCAGCATCTTGGTGGAGTGATCGAAGGGCGGGATCTCGAAGGCGCCCAGAGGGCCGTTCCACAAGATGGTCTGCGCCGCAGCCAGCTCTCCTTCGAAGCGCTTGAGCGAGCGCGGCCCGGCGTCGAGAATCATCGCATCGGCCGGGCATTTCCCGGCATCGGTGATGAAACGGCGGGCGTTTTCGCGAAACTCGCGGGCATAGACGATATCGGTGGGCAGCAGGATGGTGCAGCCCGCGGCCCTGGCCAGAAGCCTGATCTCGGCCACGGTTTCCACCTGGTCGGGTTCGTGCAGGGACTTGCCCATCGGCACGCCGTCGGCAAACAGGAAGGTATTGGCCATGCCGCCGCCGATGATGATGGCGTCGAGCTTCTGCACCAGATGTTTCAGCACGCCGATCTTCGAGGAAACCTTCGCGCCGCCCACCACCGCCACCGCGGGCGACTGCGGGTTTTCCAGAACGGTGGTGAGGGCGTTGATTTCCTCCAGCATCAACGGTCCGGCGGTGGCGGGCAGCATCCGCGCCAGCGCCTCGGTCGAGGCATGGGCCCGATGCGCACAGGAAAAGGCATCGTTCACGTAGATCTCGCCAAGGCGCGCGTATTGCGCCGCCAGCGCGGTGTCGTTGCTTTCCTCTCCGGGGTTGAAGCGGACGTTCTCGCACAGCAGCACCTCGCCGTCATTCAGCGCTGCGGCGGCGTTTTCGGCCGTGATCCCGGTGCTCACGTCGCAGAACCTCACCTCCACGCCCAGCTCTTCGCTCAGCACCGGGCGAAGGGCGCTGGTGGAAAGCTCCGGATGTGCCACGCCGCCCGGGCGACCGACATGGGTGAGGATGACCAGTCGCGCGCCGCGTGCAAGCAGCGGGCGCAGCCCGGCGGCAACGCGCTCGATGCGGGTGCGGTCCGTCACGTTTCCATCCGCCAGCGGCACGTTCAGGTCGGCCCGGACGACCAGCCTCCTGCCCGCAACGTCCAGATCGGTGATCGGAGTCAGGTTCATCGGATCAGCCTCCCCATTTCGACGGCAGTATCGGCCATTCTGTTGGAGAATCCCCACTCGTTGTCGTACCACGTGAGGATGCGGCACAGGCGGCCTTCCATGACCCTTGTCTGGTCGATGTGGAAGACCGAGGAGTGGGGGTCGTGGTTGAAATCGACGCT
>WFPZ01000322.1 GCA_015487335.1 Paracoccaceae bacterium | reverse complement strand
GCGAATGTGGTTTTCCACCAGCTCCCACACCGGCGGCCCCTCGGTGCCCTGGTTCACGCTGGCCCAGCCGGCGACGATGTAGGTCTTCGCCGGGTCGATCGGCTCGCCGGTCTTCAGAAGCGTCATGTCGGAAATCCGCTCGCCCTGCTTCCTGTTGATGTCGATGCGGTAGCCCATGCCGCCCACGCGCACCATGTCGCCGCCCTGCTGATAGTAGGGATCGGGGTTGAACAGGTTGTCGGCCACGTCCTCGAGGATCAGCTTCAGCGTCTCGCCCGTCATCTCGTTGCGGTAGACCTCCGGGTAGGTCATGGCGGTGGCGTTGAAGATGTCCTCGCGGCGGATCTCGTCGCCGGGCAGAAGCGAGGCCCCCCAGCGGAAGCCGGGGCTGAGCGCGATGTCGGCCTCGCGCTCCTCGATCAGGGCGTTGCAGATCAGATCGTCCCAGGTGCCGTTGAAGTTGCCGCGCCGGTAGAGCAGGCTGTCGGTGCGGCCGATCACCTCGGCCATCTCGGCCTCGTAGGGCGCACGCTCCTGCGCGATCAGGGCCGCGATCTCGCGATCGGGCTCGATCACGTCGGAGAAGATCGGAATCAGCTTGTGGCGCAGCTCCTTCACCTCGCCGTCGCGCACGTCGAGATCGATGCGCGAGACGAACTTGCCGTGGCTGCCCGAAGCGATCAGGTGGGTCCTGCCCACCAGCACCGGCTCGGGGATGGCGTCATGGGTGTGGCCGGTGAGGATGACGTCGATGCCGGGCACCTCGCCGGCCAGCTTGCGGTCCACGTCGAAGCCGTTGTGCGACAGCAGCACCACGCATTCGGCGCCCGCCTCGCGCACCTCCTGCACCATCTCGGCCAGGCGGTCCTTGCGGATGCCGAAGGACAGCCCCGGGAACATCCAGCGCGGGTTGGCCACCGGCAGGTAGGGGAAGGCCTGGCCGATCACCGCGATCTTCACCCCGCCGCGTTCGAACATGGCGTAGGGGTCGTAGGCGGGCTCGTCCCATTCGGCATCGAAGATGTTGGCCCCGAGGAAGGGAAAGTTCAGCTCGTTCTCGACGATCTCCGTCACCCGGTCGATGCCGAGGGTGAATTCCCAGTGGCTGGTCATGGCATCGACCCCAAGCGCGTTCATCACGTTGACCATGTCCCGGCCCCGGGACTTCAGCGCCGAATAGCTGCCCTGCCAGGTATCGCCGCCGTCAAGCAGCAGCGCATCGGGGCGGTCTGCGCGAATCGCCCGGAGCACCGTCGCCACCCGGTCGAGCCCGCCCATGCGCCCGTAGGTGCGGGCCAGGGCGACGAAATCGTCATGGGTCAGGGCGTAGGCCTCGGGGCTGCCGTCCTCGATGCCGTAGAGGCGCCGGAAGTCGGCCCCCGTGAGGTGCGGCACCAGCCCCCGCTGGGCGCCGACGCCGATGTTGATTTCGGGTTCTCGGAACCAGACGGGCCTGAGCTGGGCGTGCACATCGGTGATGTGCATCAGGGTGACGTTTCCGGTGGTTTCGAATTCCAGCAGCTTGTCCTGTGTCAGCGCCTGCCGGGCGGCCAGACGCGCCCAGTTGCCGAAACCGGAGGCCCCGACAAGGGCGGAGGCGGCCATCCCGGCCTGCAGGAAATCACGACGAGATATCATCAGGGAGCCCTCTTGCGCACGAATGCCACGTTCGCCTTCGTGAATGTGAAAGGGAGAAGACCCCGCGCCGGGCACTCCGGCGCGGGGCTGCCTGCTCAGTTGCGGACGGACGGCGCTTCGACCGAAAGCCCGTTGCCGCGGGACGCAAGATAGAGCTCCAACGCCTTGAACTCTTCCGAGCCCACCTTGAAAGGTTCGGCGCGGATGTTCTTCATGCAGCCCTTGAAGCGCGCCTGCACCGCGTTCAGCTTGGCGTTCTTCAGCCGGTAGGTCGGGAAGCCGTTGATCTGCCCCTGAGAGAGGCGATCGGCCCGGATCATGTTGCCATAGTTGTTCTCATGGCAATTGGCGCAGGCCAGATCGAGCTGCCCGAAACGGGTATAGTAGAGCTCCTTGCCCTTTTCCCAGAACGGCCTGGCCTCGCCGTCAACCTTGACGTTGACGGGCATGCCGCGCGACTGCATCGAGATCAGCGCGTTGACCGAGGTCATCTGCGTGCTGGTCCACTTCCAGGGCTCGGCCCCCATGCGCTCGACCCGGCACTCGTTGATCAGGTCTTCCATGGTGACGATCTTGCCGTCCTCGACCCGCGGCAGCGAGGCGCGCAGACCGGCGAACTCGCCGAGATCCTGGTGGCAGGCGGCGCAGGACTTGCCCGCGGTGCCCTCGACCTTGTTGAACAGGTCCATGCCCTGATCGACGAAGACGAAGGACGGGTTGTCGAAGTCGTCGAGCTGCAGCGCCTGGGTTTCCTCCGAACGGAAGAGCCAGCCCGACATGATCTCGTCGAGCCCCTCCACATAGGGCGGGGCCTCGGTTCTAACCGTGATCGGGATTTCCTCGTTGATGAGGATCTCGCTGATGTGCTCTTCGGCGGTCAGCGGCAGGGCCAGCGCCCCGGAGAGCACCAGGCTCACCGCTGCGTGCAACGCTTTTCTTATCATTCGCATTCCTCCCCGGTTGCGCGCCGTCAGGCGACCTTGATCTTCTTCGACGTGGTGTAGATGTCGCCGTCGTCGTCATACCAGGTGAAGGTGAACTCCCCCGACTCGGGGACCTTTGCCCTGAACTCGAAGAACGGATTGGTCGAGATCGCCGGCTCCAGCTTCACGTCGATGACGTTCTGGCCGTTGAAGTCGCACGTGAAGCGGTTGATGATCTTGCGCGGAATCGTGTTGCCGTCGCTGTCCTTGCGCTGACCCGATTCCATCTTGTGGCTGATCAGCGTCTTGATGGTGATGGTCTCCCCGGCCGCCGCCGACTTGGGGACCTTGACGCGTGGTTTGACGCCTACTGTCATCTTTCTCTTTCTCCTCTGGTCAGCCGCCGCAGCCGCCGATTGTCACTTTCACCGTCCGGGTCGTCTGGACAAAGCTGCCATCGGCCATCCTGGCGATGGCGATGACGTCCTGGGTCCCGGCCAGGCGGATGCGGGTGGAGACGAACTGCTCCGCGGCAAGCGGGCCGAATTCCACCTGGAACACACCCGGATTGGGGTTTTTCGGGGCCACGACCATGATCGCGGCCGCCCCCGGCGCCTCGACCGAGACCGGCACGGTGTTGCCGTTCTCGGCGATCTCGGGCGCGGTCAGCGTGATTCCACCCTCGCCCGGCTCGGCTCCGCCGGTGAAGCTGGCGATCCACGCCGCCACCGGATCGTCGGCCGAAGCCAGCGCCGGCAGCGGCAGGAACGACGCAGCCGTCGCACCGAGCCCCAGGCTGAGAGCATCGCGTCTGGTGAGTTTCATGTGTATCTCCTCGGTTTCGAAGCCGTCTGGCCGCGGCCGGAGGCCCGGCCGGCAGCGGCTATTTGAGCGTCATCAGGTAGGCGACCACATCCTCGACCTCCTGGGCGGTGAGGATGGTCTTGCCCTGGAATTTCTTGAGAACCCGGTTCAGGCCGTCGACGCGGTAGAAGGCGGGCATGATGGTATCCTCGAAGACCATCTTGGCATTGACGATGATGCCCCTCAGCTCGGCCTCGGTGTATCGCTCCGCGACCCCGTCGAGCGGTGGCCCGATCTCGCCGTGGAACTGTTCGTCGGCCAGATCGGAATTGACGTGACAGGCAAGGCAGTTGCCCTTCTTGCGGTTCTTGAATACCGCCCTGCCGTTCGCGGGGTCTCCCGGAACGCCAGTGAGGGACTGCGCCACGGCACCGTCCTCGAACACGACGTCTGATGGCATCGTCTGGGCATGCGCCGCACCCGCTGCCAGCAAGAACGCCGCAAGAGTGATTGCAGTGTTCCTCATTTCACCTCCCGTAAACTTTATGTGAACAGCGTAGCGCAGCCGCCGCGATTCTCGCAACATCAAATTCATTAATTTGAATTTTCTTGTGTATTCAGATAATTAGATATACGCCTAGAGTATTGATTTTTTCGGAAAAATATGATCGCCCCGCCCTCCCGAGAGGGCGGAAAGATCATTTTTCAAGCTGAGTTTTCAGCTTTCGGGCGTGATATTTCTGGAAGTTCTCGCCGCTTTCATAGCCCTTCTCGACGATCCAGGTGAGCATGTTCAGCGTCATGTAGCGGCCGAAATAGCCCGGCATCACCGCCACCGCGGCGCGGGCCGCGCTCATGTCCTGGGGCACCTCTTCGGGCAGGAACACCATGGTCGGAGTGAACATCATGCCCCATTTCATGATCATGTCCTTTTCGGGCAGCACCTCGCCGTCGAAGTCGGTCACCTCCACGTCGCCGAACATGTTGAGCTGCACCACGAAGTAGTTCTCGTGCAGGTAGGATTCGAT
>WFPZ01000321.1 GCA_015487335.1 Paracoccaceae bacterium | reverse complement strand
TGAGGCTTCTTTGGCTCTCGATCCTGGGCGCAATGCTGGCGCTCTCCGCTTCAGCCGCACCGGCTCACGAAAGAACCGCGCTCGGTGAGGCCATCTTTCGCGGAAAATCACAGGGGACCTTTGTAGTCCGATGTCTGGCCGGGTATGATCTCGGTGCGCATCGGCAGGCCGTGGCTGTTCACGCGCAGGTGGCCTTGGTCGAGAAGCCACCGTTCGAGCGCACAAGATCTTCTTTCGGAGTCCCCCTTTTGCGCCGGCTACGTGCTGGTGGGCGCGGATCACGGTGCTGTCGACCATCTGCAAGGCGTCTGGAACAGCGCCGCTCTCGTTCAGGGCATCGAGCATGATTTCCCACAGCCCGGCAAGCGTCCAGCGGCGGAACTGGCGATATACGCTGGACCACTTCCCAAATTCCTCGGACAGGTCGCGCCAGGGGGCGCCGGTGCGGACGATCCAGAAAACCCCATCCAGAACAAGGCGATGGTTGGCAGGCCTGCGCCCGTTGGGTTTGCAGACAGCGGCGAGAAACAGCGCGAAGAACGCCCACTCTTCGTCCGACATGAGATTGCGTGCCAAGATGACCTCCCTTGCAGATGGCATCTTGAATCACGCTTCCGCCACGAAGGAAATCCTTTTTTGTCAACAGAACCTACACCCACTTGGCCAGAGGCGGCAGGCTCATCAGCACCGCGTTGGCGTCATGCCCGGTGGCCAGGCCGAACCTGGTGCCCCGGTCATAGACCAGGTTGTATTCGGCGTAGAGGCCGCGGTGGATCAGCTGGGTGTCCTTGTCGGCATCGCTCCAGGGCGTGTCTCGGCGCCGCTCGACAACCGGCAGGAAGGCCGGCAGGAAGGCACGCCCGGCATCCTGGGTGAAGGCGAAATCGGCCTCCCAGTCGCCCGTGTTGTGATCGTCGAAGAAGATGCCGCCCACGCCGCGCGCCCGCCCGCGGTGAGGGACGAAGAAATATTCGTCGGCCCAGGCCTTGAAGCGGGGGTAGTAGCCCGGATCGTGGCGGTCGCAGTGCTCTTTCAGGACGGCATGGAAATGGGCGGTGTCCTCGTCATACTCGATGCAGGGGTTGAGATCGGCCCCGCCGCCGAACCACCAGGCGCCCGGCGTCCAGAACATGCGGGTGTTCATGTGCACCGAGGGGGTGTGGGGGTTCTGCATGTGGGCCACCAGCGAAATCCCCGAGGCCCAGAAGCGCGGATCGTCGTCCAGCCCCGGCACGCCGCGCGCCGCCATCGCCTTTCGCGCGGCCTCGCCAAGCGTGCCGTAGACGGTCGAGACATTGACGCCCACCTTCTCGAACACCCGGCCGCCGCGCATCACGCTCATCAGCCCGCCGCCGGCGTCGCTACCGTCTTCGGAGGCGCGGCGGGTTTCGCTCAGCTCGAACCGGCCCGGCGGACGCGCGGCGAAGGGGCCCGTCTGCTGGCTGTCTTCCAGCGCTTCGAAAGCGGCGACGATCTCGTCGCGCAGCTGCCGGAACCAGGCCGAGGCCCGCCGTTTTCTGTCTTCGAATTCGTCGCTCATCCCGTTTTTCCCTTCGCGTGCGTTTCGCCCCGCTCCCGACCTGCTTTGCAAGCCGGCGCATACGACATATCCTGACGTCATCGCAACCTGTCCGGAGCATCGCCATGCGGCCCTATCTCATCGGTTCTCTCTTCTTTCTCGCCGCCTGCGTCACCCCCCAGCAGCAGTGCATCGACAACGCCACCAAGGACCTGCGCGTCGTCGAAGGGCTGATCCAGACCACACAACTGAATATCAGCCGGGGCTACGCGATCAAGGAGGAAGAGTATTTCGAGCTGGAACCGCAGGTCTGCGGGGTGGTCAACGGGCAGGAGGTGTGGTGCGACGTTCCGGTGGCCTATACCCGCGAGGTGCCGGTCGCCATCGACCTCGACGCCGAGCAGGCCAAGCTGAACTCGCTGCTTGCCAAGCGCGAGGAACTGGCTGCCCGGGCCAAGGCGGTGGTGGAGGAGTGCCGCCGGCTCTACCCCGAAGCCTGACAGCCTTCAGTGCGATGAAACGGGGACCGAATCCATCAGGGTGCGCCCACCGTCGATGGTAACGATCTGGCCGGTGATGAAACAGGCCGCCTCGGAAACCAGGAACTGCACCACCTCGGCCAGCTCTCCCGGCCCGGCGATCCGGCCCAGCGGCGTGTGAGCGGTGATCTGGCGGCGCTTTTCCTCATCGTCGCGCAGCGCCTCCTGCAACGAGTTGCTCATGACCGAGCCGATGGCCACCCCGTTGACGCGGATCCGGTGCGGCGCCAGCGCCAGGGCCAGCGAACGGGTCATCTGGTCCTGCGCGGCGGTGGAAACCGAATAGGCCAGCAGATCGGGCCGGCTGCGCCGGGCGGCAATGGACGAGAGGTTGACGATGGAACCCACCGGCCCGTTTTCGCGCCCCTCCCGTTCGGCCTGCCGGATCATTCGCTGCGCGACCACCTGGGACAGGCGATACCCCGTCATGAGGTTCTGCTCCAGCAGTACTTCCAAGGAGTGATCGTCACGGTCGAGCGGATCGGTGGGAAGCACCTGGCGGCTGGCATTGACCAGGATATCCACCTGGTCGAAGGCATCCAGCGTGGCCGAAAGCAGGTTGGCCTGGGCCAGTTTCTCGCGCAGGTCGCCGGCGAAGTAGCGGATGTTGCTGTCGTCCTTTCCGGCGATGTCTCCCACCTGCTCGATCAGGCTGCCCTCGTCCATGTCGGCGAACATCACGTTGGCGCCGTGGTCGGCGAAATGGCGGGCGATCGCCAGGCCGATGCCGTTGGCGGCGCCGGTGACGATGGCGGTCTTGCCGGATATGGAGAATGACATCTTCCCGGTTCCTGTCCGTTCACGCCGGCCGCTGCGGGCCGGTCATTCCTTCCTGTTCCGCCGCGGACGCGCCGCCCGGAACAGCTTGAAACCACTGTCACCGCCCACTTCGGCCGCCTCCACAAAGGCCGCCTGCAAGGCAGCTTCATAAGGCAGATGGCGGTTGGCCACCAGCCACAGCGTGCCGCGCGGGCGCAAAAGCCGGGCCGCGGCGGCCACGAAGGCCTGGCCAAGGGCGGTGTCGGCTTCGCGGCCGGTGTGGAAGGGCGGGTTGGTGACGACATGGTCGAAGCCCGCCTTGTCGGCAAAGCTGCGGGCGTCGGCCCAGTGGAAGCGGGCGCGCGGATCGGTGACGTTGAGGCGCGCGCATTCCAGCGCGTCGTGCTCGGCCTCCACCAGGTGGCATTCGCTCACCCCGTCATGGGCGAGAACCGCCCGCGCCAGATAGCCCCAACCCGCGCCCAGATCGGCCACCCGGCCCGAAAGGCCCGCCGGCAGCGCCTCGGCCAGCAGGCGCGAGCCCCGATCCACCCCGTCGGCGGAAAAGACGCCGGGGCGGGTGACGAAGCCTTCTGCCGTTCTCGACTCCGCCGCCGCCTGCCAATCTGCGAAATCCCCGCCCGCAAACCAGAACAGCTTGCCATGGGCCTTGGAGAGCACACCCTCCACCCGCGCCCCGGCGCGGCGGCAATCGCGCAGGATGCTCTCCACCCCGTCGGTCTTCTGCCCGTCCACCAGCACCGGCCCCTCTCCGACCAGCGCGCGCGCCTGCGCCACCAGCGCGCGGGCATGCGCCTTGGCGCGCGGCAGGCAGACCAGCGCGGCGGCATATTCGCCCTCGGGAGCGACCGAAACCGCAAGTCCGCGTTCGGCCCAGGCCTGGTGATCGGGGAAGAAGCCCTGCACCACATGCACCCTCTCGAGCGGCAGGGCGGAAAGATCATGCCCCCCCGTCGGGCGCAGCACGGCGATGCGGCCGTTTTCCGGCAACGCGAAATCACCGCTTTCAAGCGCGAGTGTCAGACGAGAACGGGCCATGCGGCTGAGGGCGACTTCGCCCTATTCCCTTTCCATGGTGCACTGAAGCGGATGCTGATGACGGCGGGCGAAATCCATCACCTGGCTGACCTTCGTCTCGGCAACCTCGTATGGGAAAACCCCCACCACCGCCAGCCCCTTCTTGTGCACCGTCAGCATCAGCTCGAAGGCCTGGGCATGGCTCATGCCGAAGAAACGCTCCAGCACATGAACGACGAACTCCATCGGCGTGTAATCGTCGTTGAGCAGCAGCACCTTGTAGCGCGGCGGGCGCCTTGTCCTGGTACGCGTCGCGGTGACAACCCCGGCTTCACCGTCGGGGCCGTCCTTGTCGTCCGACATCGTGAATGGCGTCAGGGTCAACGCGGAAAATCTCCGGTCAGAAAGGATTGGATACTTCGGCTGGACTATATAAGCCGTTCGCTCCAAGTGAAAAGGGGGCGCTGCCCGACTCGCGACGATTTGCAGCCTGTGGAGCCGGAATGGCGAAGAAACTGACGACTATCGGCTTCGATGCCGACGATACCCTGTGGCAGAATGAACACCTCTTCCGCATGACCCAGGAGCGATTCGCCGCCCTGCTGGCCGATTATGCCGAGCCCGAGCATCTGGCCGCGCGCCTGCTCGAGGCCGAGCGGCGCAACCTCGGCCATTACGGGTTCGGCATCAAGGGCTTCGTGCTGTCCATGATCGAGACCGCCATCGAGGTGACGGAAGAGGCGGTGCCCGCCTCGGTGATCCGCCAGCTGATCGAGGCCGGACAGGAAATGCTGCGCCACCCGATCGAGCTTCTGCCCCATGCCCGCGAAGTCGTCGAGGAACTGGCCGCCGAATTCCGCATCCTGCTGATCACCAAGGGAGATCTGCTGGATCAGGAGCGCAAGCTGGCGCAATCGGGGCTGGGAGAGCTGTTCGACGGGGTCGAGATCGTCTCGGACAAGACCCCGGCGATATACCGCGAGATCTTCGCCCGCCACGGCGATGGCCCGACGCAGGCGATGATGGTGGGCAACTCCATGCGCTCCGACGTGATCCCGGCGATCGAGGCCGGGGGCTGGGGCGTGTTCGTGCCCCATGGCCAGACCTGGGAGCTGGAGCACGAAGACCCCCCCGAGGGACATGCCCGCTACCGCCAGATCGCACACCTCGGAGAGCTGCCGGTGCTGGTGGCGGAACTTCGCCACCCATGATCTGCCGCCCCGTCTAAACGCAGGCGGCGCAAAGGCAGGCGGGGAAATGCCGTTCGGCCATGTTGTGGCGGCAGGGCTGGTTTCTACCACATATGGCACCGCCACCCGTTGCCCCGATAATTTCCCCGATAGCTGCCCCGATAAAAGTTGTTGAATTTAGGGTATTTTCCGATTCGCCAGCCTGTGCTAGCGTCGCGTCAAAGAACAAGGCACGGGGCATACATCAACGCCCCGGCACGTGAGGCAGTAAAGGCAAGCGGCGTGGAAAAACGTCTGGGGCAGATTGTCCGTTTCGGGTTGTTTCTGTTGGGCTTGACGGTTCTGGCGCTTCTGCCCCCGCTGCAGGCGCGCTCGGCGCCCTTTGCCGCGATGGTGATGGATGCCCGAACCGGCGAGGTGTTATACGCTCGCAACGCCGATACCCGCCTGCACCCGGCCTCGCTGACCAAGATGATGACCCTCTACATCGCCTTCGAGGCGATCAGGAAAGGCGAGATCTCACTCGACACCGTGGTCACCGTCTCGCGAAAGGCCGCCAACGAGCCGCCCTCCAAGCTGGGGCTCAAGCCGGGGCAGAAGATCAAGCTGCGCTACCTGATCCGGGCTGCAGCGGTTAAATCGGCCAATGACGCGGCCACCGCGATCGCCGAGGCGATCTCGGGCTCGGAGGCCGCCTTCGCCCGGCGCATGAACCGCACGGCCAAGGCCCTGGGCATGACCCGCACCACCTTCAAGAACGCCAACGGCCT
>WFPZ01000320.1 GCA_015487335.1 Paracoccaceae bacterium | reverse complement strand
GGCAACAACAGCGCATCGCGAGAGAGGTGGCAGCCCGTAGGGGAATCGAACCCCTCTTTCCAGGTTGAAAACCTGGCGTCCTAACCGATAGACGAACGGGCCGCGCTTGGCGTGCGGCGTTATCTAGGGAAAAGCGGGAAAGAGGGCAAGAGTATTTTTTGTGCAAATCGCCGCTTTTTCACGAGGCGGGGGCGGCATCCTCGATGCGCAGCTGCACCCGCTGCCGCCCGCCCCAGGAATTGAGCTCCAGCCGCCCCGCAAGGTGAAAGCGCCCGGCCCCGCGCGCCTCGATCGCCGGGCCGAGGGGGCTGTCGAAGGCGCCGAAGGCGATGGCCTCGAGTGGGCCGCCGGGCCCGTCTCCGAAGCTGATCTTCAGATGTCCCGCGCCGACCGGCCGGGCAAAGCGCACCGGCTGGTCGGGGAAGGCGAATCGGGGGGCGGGAGCACCGGCGCCGAAGGGGCCTGCGGCCTCGATCCGCTCCAGCAGCTCGGGGGTGGCGGCATCCGGCATCAGCAGCCCGTCAAGGCGCAGGTCGCGCGGGCCGAGCCGTCCCGCGCCCTGGCGCGCCAGAAGCTCCGACAGCCGCGCCATCGCCTCCTCCAGCCTGTCGCGGGCCACGCTCAGCCCCGCCGCCATGCGGTGCCCGCCGCCCTTCATCAGAAGCCCCTCGGCGGCCAGCCGCTGCACCGCCGCGCCCAGGTCGATTCCCGCGACCGACCGGCCAGAGCCCTTGCCCTCGTCGCCGTCCAGCCCGATCACCACCGCCGGGCGGTTCGTCATCTCCTTCAGGCGCGAGGCGACGATGCCCACCACGCCCGGGTGCCAGCCCTCGCCCGCGGCCCACACCAGCGGCGCCTCCAGCCCCCGTGCGCTTGCCTGCTCCAGCGCCGCGTCGCGCACCATGGCCTCGATCTCGCGCCGCTCGGCGTTGAGCTCCTCCAGCCGGGCGGCCAGAGACGCGGCCTCGTGCGGGTCGGCGGTGGAAAGCAGCCGCGCGCCGAGATCGGCCCGCCCGATCCGCCCCCCCGCATTGACCCGCGGGCCCAGCACGTAGCCCAGGTGATGGGCGGTGGGGGCGGCATCGAGGCGGGCGGCGTCGGCCAGGGCCACCAGGCCGGGGCGCTGGCGGGCGGCCATCACCTTCAGCCCCTGGCGCACGAAGGCGCGGTTGACGCCCACCAGCGGGGCCACGTCGGCCACCGTGGCCAGGGCCACCAGATCGAGGGCGCGCATCAGGTCGGGGGCGGTTTCGCCGCGGGCGCGCAGGCGCCGGCCGACCTCGACCAGAAACAGGAACACCACTCCGGCGGCGCACAGGTGCCCCAGATCGCCGCTTTCGTCCTGGCGGTTGGGGTTGACCACGGCCAGCGCCGGCGGCAGCGTCTCGCCGCCCAGGTGGTGGTCGAGCACGATCACATCCGCCCCGTCGGCCGCGGCGATGGCCTCGTGCGAGAGCGTGCCGCTGTCCACGCAGATGATCAGCCCGTGCTCGCGGGCCAGCTTGCGCATCGCCGGCGGGTTGGGGCCGTAGCCCTCGTCGATCCGGTCGGGCACGTAGAGGGTGGCCTCGCGCCCCCGCTCGCGCAGCCAGGTGATGATCAGCGCCGCCGAGGCCGCGCCGTCCACGTCGTAGTCGGCGAAGACGGCAATCCTCTCGTCTGCCTGCAGCGCGGCGAGGAAGCGCTCGGCCGCCTTCTCCATGTCGCGCAGGCCCGCCGGGTCGGGCAGCAGCTCGCGCAGGGTGGGGGCGAGGTAGGCGGGCGCGTCCTCGGCCGCCACGCCCTGGCGCACCAGCGTGTGGCACACCGCAAGCGGCAGGCCGGCGCCCTGCGCCATGGCCTGGGCCAAGCGCTCGGCCTCGGCCCCGGGCCCGATCCAGCGCCGCCCGGTCAGGGACTGCTCGACCCCGAGGAAGGCGCGTTCGCTCATTCCGATCTGACGGGATTGCGGTAGATCATCCGCCGGATGGAGCCGGTCTTGGAGCGCATCAGGAGGGTTTCGGTTTCGAGGAAGTCGGGCTCGCGCCTGATCCCGGCCAGGATGTTGCCGTCGGTCACGCCGGTGGCGGCGAAGATCACGTCCGCCGTGACCATGTCGTCGCGCGAATAGATGCGGTCGAGATCGGTGATCCCGGCCTTGGCGGCACGCCGGCGCTCATCGTCGTTGCGGAAGATCAGCCGGCCCCACATCTGCCCGCCCATGCATTTCAGCGCCGAGGCCGCCAGCACCCCTTCGGGCGCCCCGCCCGAGCCCATGTACATGTCGATCCCGGTCTTTTCCGGCTCGGCGCAGTGGATGACGCCGGCCACGTCGCCGTCGGTGATCAGTCGGATCGCCGCCCCGGTCGAGCGGATGTCGGCGATCATCTCCTCGTGGCGGGGGCGTTCGAGAACGCAGACGGTGATGTCGCGGTCCTTGCAGCCGCGGGCCCGGGCCAGCGCACGCACCCGCTCGGCGGGGGTCATCTCCAGCGAGACCACGTCTTTGGGATAGCCCGGCCCGATGGCCAGCTTGTCCATGTAGACGTCCGGGGCGTGCAGCAGCGTGCCGCGCGGGGCCATGGCGATGACCGTCAGGGCATTGGGCATGTCCTTGGCTGTGAGCGTGGTGCCTTCCAGCGGGTCCAGCGCGATGTCCACGGCCGGGCCCTCGCCGGTGCCGACCTCCTCGCCGATGAACAGCATCGGCGCCTCGTCGCGCTCGCCCTCGCCGATCACCACCACGCCCCGGATGTCGAGCATGTTCAGCTGCTCGCGCATGGCGTTGACGGCGGCCTGGTCGGCGGCCTTCTCGTCGCCGCGCCCCACCAGCCGGGCCGAGGCCATGGCTGCCGCCTCCGACACCCGGGCCAGGCCGAGCGAAAGCATCCGGTCCTGAAATTCGATCTGTGAAACCATGTCCCTGCGTTTCCCGTGTTCTCTTTTCCGCTTCCTAGCCCGGCGCGGCCGGGCGGCACAAGCCGCTCGGGCGTCTCAGACGTCCTCGATGCGGATCGCCACCGGCCGGCCCATCAGCACGCCGGTCTTCTCCATGCCTTCCATGGCCTCGTTGAGTGCGGCGCGGCTGGTCTTGTGGGTGACGATCAGGACCGGCGCGGTGGTGTCCTCGTGGCCGTACTGGCGCATCCGGTTGATCGAGATCCCCGCGTCTCCCAGCGCGGCGGCGATCCTGGCCAGCGCGCCGGGCTTGTCCTGCAGCGCCATGCGCAGATAGTAGGGGGCGGGCACGCTGGCCTTCGCCGTCTTCGGCGCCTTCAGCGAGGCGGCGGGCTGGCCGAAGGTGGACAGCCGGGTGCCGCGGGCGATGTCGATGATGTCGCTCATGACCGCGCTGGCGGTGGGGCCTTCGCCTGCGCCGGCGCCGCGCAGCACGATCTGGCCCACCTCGTCGCCCTCGAGCACCACCATGTTGGTGGCGTTCTCCAGCTGCCCCAGCGGGCTGGTGGCCGGCACCAGGCAGGGCGACATGCGCTGCTCCAGCCCGCGCCCCGTCATCTGCGCCACGCCCAGCAGCTTGACGCGAAAGCCCATGTCGGCGGCGTGCTCGATGTCCTCGATGGTGATCCGCTCGATCCCCTCCAGTTCCATCGCGTCGAAGGCCACCTGGGTGCCGAAGGCGATCGAGGCCAGCAGCGCCAGCTTGTGGCCGGCATCGATCCCGCCCACGTCGAGGGTCGGGTCGGCCTCCAGATAGCCCAGCGCCGCGGCCTCGTCGAAGACTTCCCGGTAGGGCAGGCCCTCGGCCTCCATCCGGGTCAGGATGTAGTTGCAGGTGCCGTTCATCACCCCCATGACGCGGAGGATGTCGTTACCCGCCAGCCCCTCGGTGAGCGCCTTGACCACCGGGATGCCGCCGGCCACCGCGGCCTCGAAGCGGATCACCCGCCCCCGTTCCTCGGCCGCCAGCGCCAG
>WFPZ01000319.1 GCA_015487335.1 Paracoccaceae bacterium | reverse complement strand
GCCTCGAACAGCATGTCCAGCGTCATCAGCTTGGACATCGAGGCCGGCGGTAGCGGCGTGTCGGCGTTCTTGGTCAGCAGGACGGTGCCCGTGGTCACGTCATAGACATAGGCGGCCCGGGCCTTGGTGTCGAAGGCGGCCTCGGCCGGCAGGGCCAGGGCCACGGTGGCCGCGACGAGAAGGAGAAGAGCGGTTGTCAGGCGCTTGAACATGGATGTTCGCATGCTCCGTGATCAGTTGGTGACGGCATAGGCATCGGCAAAGCCGAGGCCACGGACTTTCTCGAGCAGGGCCTTGCGCTCGGCCGTGCTGGTGGCCGGCCCGACCAGCACACGCCAGTATTTCCTGCCGTTGAGCTCGGCAACCTTGATGAGAGGGATCATGCCTGCCTTGCGCATCATGTCGGCGGTGCGCTCGGCATTGGCCTCGATGCTGAAGATGCCGATCTGGATGAAGGGTTTGGCCAGCGTGGATTTCGGTTTCGCCGGTTCCGGGCGTGCGGGCGGCGGAGTTTCGGCGGTGGCCTTCTCGATGGCCGATGCCGCGGCCTCGGCGACCGGGTCGATGGTTTTTTGTTCGATGGTGCTGTCGTCCTCGAGCGTATCCACGGCCGGCGCGGTGGCGTCGGGCTCCACCGGTACCTCCTCGCGGCGCAGCGCGGTGACGTTGAGCTCGGCCGGGGCGCCGGCCAGCATGCCCAGCGCCGCGGCGGCATCGGAGGAGACCTGGAAGCGGGGGCCGGGGGTGTCGCGCTCGCGGCGGAACAGGGCGCCGATGACGAACCTGCCGTTTTCGGTGTTGCGGATGATCACCCGCTCCGGCTCGTCCACATCGGGGTGCGCCACCCAGACGCCGCCCAGCGAGGGCCGCCCGTCCCACAGACCGGCCTCGGTCTTCTGGAAGACCTCGGGCGCCTCGACGTCTCGCTCGACGATGGTGGTGCTGGTGGCGGCTGCCGGTGCGGCCTCGGTGCCCGGCTTCTGCCCGTCTCCGGCGAAGAGGTTGAATCCGGCGCTCTCCTCGCAGGCCGCGAGCGCCAGCGCGCCCGTCAGTGCAACAACCAGCCGTGCCCTGCCTGCCGTCAACATGGCCTTGCCCCCTGAGATTGCGCGGCTTGAGCCGCGTTCGTTGCCTTCTCGCGCTGCCGCTTCGGTGCGCGATGGCGCCATACTATCTGCTGGCGCCGGGCATGGAAAGTGCCAGCTCCGTGATCGGCGACATTCCTGCCCCGGCTTGCCCTTTCAGAATCGCCCGCGCCGCGCTAAGCCTGCCCGCGGCCGGAGGAGTGGCAGAGTGGTCGAATGCGGCGGTCTTGAAAACCGTTGATGGGGAGACCCATCCGGGGGTTCGAATCCCTCCTCCTCCGCCACGATCACTGTTGTGAAACATCGCGCCGCCCATCGGCCCGGAAGAGGAAAAGATTGTCGGAACCGTCACGCTGAACGCCCGTGAGGGCGATCATTTCTTTGTGCGCCTGACGGTTACGGACGACGACACCGGTTATTCGTGCAGCGTCACCCGCGAGTGACCCCGCCCCGCGCAAGGCTGCGAGGCAGGGCGACTCCGGCTGGAGATTCCCGGCCACCCATCATCGGCAGCACCTTCGAAAGCCGGCCCGTCGTGGCCGGGCCTGGCGTCTTCAGGGGTGTTTCCCTGCCGGGTTGCGGCACGCCGCCCCTATGCCTGGTCAGGCTTCCAGGGCCGCTTGCGCCGGCGCGCCGCGCTCCATCCTTCGGATGGCGATATGCATCCAGGCGGTGGTGGCGGCGACCAGCGCCAGCATCATCAGGAATGGCGATGTCCAGATGCCGGTGACATCGAGCAGCACGCCGAAGGCGATCGGCAGGAAGAAGCCGCCCAGGCCCCCGATCATGCCCACCAGGCCGCCCACGGCGCCCACATGCTGGGGGTAGTAGACGGGGATGTGCTTGTAGACGGCGGCCTTGCCGAGGCTCATCACGAAGCCCAGAACTACCGTCAGGAAGACGAAGAGGTAGAGGGGAACGCCGAACTCGTAGCTGACCGGGCCGCCGATGCCGCTCAGCGTCACCTGCCCGCCGGGGAAGGCCATCACCGTCAGGGCGCTCAGCGAGATTGCGAAGGTCAGGTAAAGCACCCGGCGCGCGCCGATGCGGTCCGACAGCCAGCCGCCGTAGGCGCGGAACAGAGAGCCGGGCAGGGCGAAGATGCCGGTCAGCACGCCGGCGGTGGTCAGATCTAGCCCGTAGGCCCCCATGTAGAAGCGCGGCAGGAAGGAGGCGAGCGCCACGAAGCCGCCGAAGACGAAGAAGTAATGCAGGGAAAAGCGCCACACCTGCGCCAGCTTCAGCGGTGCCAGCTGGTTTTTCAGCGTCCGGCGCGGGGCGTTCGATTCGCGCTGGCGGGCCTGTTCCGGGTCGGTCCTGGCCAGCAGGTAGAACAGCACCGCCGTGGCCGCCAGCACCAGCGCATAGACCCGCGCCGTGCCCTCCCAGCCCAGCGCCACCAGCAGGAAGGGGGCAACAAAGCTGGTCACCGCCGCGCCCACGTTGCCTACCCCGAAGATGCCCAGCGCGGTGCCCTGCTTCTCGGGCGGAAACCAGCGCGAGACATAGGACACCCCGATGATGAACGACCCGCCTGCAAGCCCCAGCCCCAGGGCCACCACCAGGAACATGGCGTAGCTTTCCACCCAGGTCATCATCCAGACCGCAGCGGCGGTGATCAGCATCTGGGCCGGAAAGACGACCCGCCCGCCGAACCGTTCCGTCCACAGCCCCAGCGCCAGCCGGCTGACCGATCCGCTCAGAACCGGGGTGGCCACCAGCAAGCCGAACTGGGTGTCGCTCAGGCCGAGCTCCTGCTTGATGCGCACCCCGATGATCGAGAACAGCGTCCAGACGGCAAAGCATATGGTGAAGGCGAACGTGCTGAGCGCCAGTGCCCGGTGCCGCTCGGCGTTGGTGATGGTCTGATTGGCCTGCATGGATGGTCTTCTCCGTTCGGGTTGGGTCAGGAGGCGGCTCGTGCGGGGGTGGCGGCCGCGGCAATCAGGGCCGAGATTTCGGGCCGGCAGGCGCCGCAATTGGTGCCCGCTCCGGTGCTTTCGCCGATGGCCCCGAGGCTGGCGGCCCCCCCGGCGATTGCCTCGCGGATGGTGTTTTCGCCGACGCCGAAACAGGCGCAGATCGTGCGCCCGGCCTGCACGCGGCCGCAAACCGGCAGCCCGGCCAGCGCCTCCAGCGCCGGGGTGTCGGTGCCGATCAGCCCCGCGGCGTGCTCGCGCGCCACCTCCAGCGGGTGCGGGGCGGCGAAGAACAGCCCG
>WFPZ01000318.1 GCA_015487335.1 Paracoccaceae bacterium | reverse complement strand
GCACGGTGAAGTCGATTTCGCGATGCGGCGCGCCGAGGCTGACCGCGGCGGTGAAGTAATAGACCACCTGCGCCAGCACCCGCGCCCAGTTGATGGAATTGACCCCCGCCAGCCGCACCTCATCGCGGAAGGTGAAATCGTTGAACATGTCCTTGAGCCGCGCCTGGCAGTCGTCGAAATCGCCGCGCAGGGCAAGGGCGTGCACATTGGCCTCGGCCGGCGTGGTCATCTGCCGGCGCTGCACATCCGAGACGCGGCCGGCGGGGAAGAGGATGAACACGTCCACGTTGGGCAGGCCCCGGAAGGCCTCGATGGCGGCCGATCCGGTGTCGCCGGAGGTGGCGCCGACGATCGTCACCCGCTCGCCACGCCGGGCCAGGACCGCCTGGAACAGCTGGCCGATCAGCTGCATGGCGAAGTCCTTGAAGGCCAGCGTGGGGCCGTGAAACAGCTCCAGCAGGAAGTGGTTCGCGCCCAGCTGCACCAGCGGCGCGCGCGCCGGATGGCCGAAGCCGCCGTAGGCGCGGGCGATGAGGCCGCGGAACTCGTCGTCGGTGAAGCTCTCGCCCACGAAGGGGCGCATCACCCGAAAGGCGGCCTCCTCGTAGCTCAGCCCGGCCAGCGCCGTAATCTCGGCATGGCTCATCGGGGGGATGGTTTCGGGCACGTAGAGGCCGCCGTCGCGGGCCAGGCCCGTCAGCATCGCTTCTTCGAAACCCAGCACGGGCGCCTGCCCGCGCGTCGAGACATACCGCATCGTCCGATCCGCCGTTACACTTCCCGGCGCTTGATACGCCACAGCAGGTAGGCTGTCATCCCCATCCATGCGATGGCGAGCAAAAACCAGGTGATGGCATATTCGAGATGGACGTTGCGCAGATCGGTGGGGCTGACGGGCCGGGGCTCCACCCCGTCGCCGGTATCGCTGCGCGCCACGATCAGCACCGGCTCGGCGCCCAGGGCGCGGGCCATGGCGGGCACGTCGCGGGCGAACCAGATGTTGGCCTCGAGGTCCGGCTCGGGGGTGAAGCCGTCCACCTCGCGCGGCCAGTGCAGGTTGCCGACGACGGTTACCTGACGCCCCCCCGGGCGCGGGGCATCCTTGGCCTCGGCCGGCACGACGCCGCGCTCCAGCAGAACGCGGCGGGTGCCTGTATCCAGCGTGGTGATGACCCGGTAGCCGGCCCCCGACAGACCGCGGCCGACAAGGACGTGGATTTCCCTCTCGCCCAGCACCCCGGTGGCCTGCACGGCAAGATACTTGTCGGCGACCGGGTCGGGCTTTTCGGGCAGCGGCACGGGGGGCTTGTCGATGCGGGCGGTGATCTGTGCGATGATCGCGTTCTTCTCGCCCATGCGCTGCACCTGCCACAGCCCCAGCCACAGCAGGATGGCGGTTCCGGTCAGGCCGAACAGCAGCGGTGCGATCATGCGCCTGGTCATGGCTTTTCCCTGAAGAGGGGCGCGGGAATGCCCCGCGCCCCTTCGTTTCTGCCCGTACGTTCCGGGACCCGGCCGCTCAGCTGCCCCAGATGTAGATGGAGGCAAACAGGAACAGCCAGACCACATCGACAAAGTGCCAGTACCAGATGGCGGCCTCGAATCCCACGTGCTGCTCGGGGGTGAAATCGCCCTTCTGGAGCCTGTAGAGACAGACCGCCAGAAAGATCGTGCCGACGATCACGTGCAGCCCGTGGAACCCGGTGGCCATGAAGAAGTTGGCCCCGTAGATGTTGCCCGCAAAACTGAAGCCCGCCTCAGCATATTCGAAGGCCTGGAAGAAGGTGAAGGTCAGGCCCAGAAGGATTGTCAGGATCAGACCGTTGCGCACGTCGCGGCGGTTGTTCTCGTGGACCAGCGCATGGTGGGCCCAGGTTGCGGCCGCGCCGGAGGCCAGCAGGATCAGCGTGTTGATCAGCGGGATGCTCCAGGGGTCGAAGGTTTCGATCCCCGGCGGCGGCCAGGTGCCCTGCACCTTGGGATAACCTTCGGCCATCGGATAGAGCGCGTTCTTGAAGAAGCTCCAGAACCAGGCCGCGAAGAACATCACCTCCGACATGATGAACAGGATGAAGCCGTAGCGCAGGCCGATCCTGACCACCGGTGTATGCTCTCCCCGACGGGCCTCGCGTATCACGTCCGACCACCAGCCGTACATGACATAGACAACCCCGGCCGCCCCGATGAAGAACACCCAGGGCGTGACGTCATGGAACCAGAGCACCGCCCCGGTCAGCATGACGATACCGGCCACCGCCCCGAGGAACGGCCAGATCGACGGTGGCAGGATGTGGTAATCGTGATTCTTAGCGTGCGCCATTCGCAGTCCCTCGCATGGTGCCTAGTTGGATTTGCCCGGGGTCTGGGCCGCGGCGGCGGCATATTCCTCGGGCAGGTCGGTTTCGTGGAAAGTGTAGGACAGGGTGATGTGATTTACGAACTTCGCATCACGGTCCAGGGTAATGTCGGGATCGACGTAATAGGTAACGGGCATCTGAACCCTCTCGCCGGGCTGCAGCACCTGTTCGGTGAAACAGAAGCATTCGATCTTGGTGAAGTAGCCCCCCGCGTCATAGGGCGCGACATTGTAGCTGGCGGTGCCGGCTATCACGCGATCCGTGGGGTTGTAGGCCTCGTAGAAAGCCAGGCCCGTCTCGCCGAGACGTATCTCCACCTCGCGCTGGAGCGGGCGGAACTCCCACGGCATCCCGCGTGCCACCGAGGCGTCGAAACGGACGGTGATCGTCTGGTCCAGCACCCTGTCGGCCCCCGCCTCGGCCACGCCGGTGGTGCCCCCGAAGCCGGTAACCCGGCAGAACCAGTTGTAAAGCGGCACAGAAGCCCAGGCCAGCGAACCCATCGCCACCACGACGCCGACCATCTGCAGCGCTGTCCTGTGGGTTCGCTGCAGCCTCATCTGCCCTGCTCCGCAACCGCCGGGGCGGGGGCCTTCGCTCCGGTGAGGGTCTCGATCTCGACCTTCATCTTCACCATGGAAACGGCAAAGACGACAAGCACGAAGGAGCCCAGCGAGACCGCCAGCCCGACATTGCGCCCCAGGCGGCGGTGGTGAAGTTCATGTTCTCGGGCAATCGGCATTACAGGCCTCCCATGCCAAGGCTGCGCAGCGCCGCTTCCGCCAGAAGCGCGCCGAAATGCAGGAAAAGATAGTAGAGCGAAAAGCGGAAGAAGGCCTTCTCCGTGCGGTAGCCGTCGGCCTCGGCGGCGGCTTCGTCGCGCCTGAGGATGTCCAGGGCCGATTTGACGAACCACAGGTTCAGCGCCGCGGCCAGCGCCAGATAGACCGGCCCGCCGATCCCGGTCAGCCCCAGCCCGAGCGACACCGGCACCAGCAGCAACGTGTAGGCCAGGATATGCCGGCGCGTGGTGGCATGGCCGTGGGTGACCGTCAGCATCGGCACGCCGGCCTTGGAGTAGTCCTCCTTCATGAACAGCGCCAGCGACCAGAAATGCGGTGGCGTCCAGACGAAGATCAGGGCGAACATCAGAATGCTTTCGAGCGAAATGCCGCCCGTGGCCGCCGCCCAGCCGATCATCGGCGGAAACGCCCCCGCGGCCCCGCCGATGACGATGTTCTGCGGCGTCCAGCGCTTGAGCCACATGGTGTAGATCACCGCATAGAAGAAGATGGTGAAGGCCAGCAGCGCCGCGGCCACCATGTTGGTGGTCAGCGCCAGCATGATGACCGCCATGACCGACAGGGTGATGCCGATCGCAAAGGCCTCTTTCGGGCTTACCTTGCCGGCGGGCACGGGGCGGTTTCGGGTGCGGCGCATCACGCTGTCTATGTCGGCGTCATACCACATGTTCAGCGCCCCCGAGGCCCCCGCCCCGATGGCGATGAACAGCGTCGCGGCGAATCCGATGACGGGATGAACGGAAACCGGAGCCACCAGCAGCCCCACCAGCGCGGTGAACACCACCAGCGACATGACGCGCGGCTTGAGCAGGGCGACATAGTCGCCGAAGCCGGCTTCGTTTTCATGTTCCATGACGCTGGCGTCTGTCATTGTCGTCCGGTCCCGTCAATCGGGCCGCGGCACGGGCGGGCGCGGCTGTTCAGCTGTTCAGTCGTTCGAGGCGACAACCACGTTGCGCGGCGTGCCGGCATATTCCTCGATCGCGCGGTCCAGCCACTTCTGGTAGGCTTCCTCGCTCACCACCTTCACGGTGATCGGCATGTAGGCGTGGTCCTTGCCGCACAGCTCCGAGCACTGGCCGAAATAGACGCCCTCGCGCTCGGGCGTGAACCACAGCTCGGCCAGGCGCCCGGGCACGCCGTCCTGCTTGACGCCGAAGGCGGGGATCGTCCAGCTGTGAATCACGTCGGAGGCGGTGACCTGCATCACGATGGTCTTGCCCACCGGAATCACCACCGCGGTATCGGTGGCCAGCAGGTATTCATCGGGGTTGTAGCCGTATTCCTCCAGCTGGTCGCGCTCCAGCAGGAAGCTGTCGAAGCCGAAGTTGTAATCGACGTATTCGTAGCTCCAGTACCACTGGTTGCCCGTCACCTTGATGGTGACGTCGGCTTCGGGAATGACCTGCTGCTTGAACAGGACCGGCAGGGAGAACGCGCCGATGAATATCAGGATGATGATCGGCACCACCGTCCAGGCGATCTCGATCGGCGTGTTGTGGGTGAAGCGGGCCGGGTCGGGATTGGCTCGCTTGTTGTAGCGGATGGCGACGATCGCCAGCAGAATCACCACGAACAGGACGATGGAAACGATGATGACGTTGATCATCCCGTCCAGCCACTGCACGTCGCGGGCCAGTTCCGTGGCCGCGGGCTGAAAGCCGGTGCCCCCCGGCGTCGGCTTGCCCACCGTCTCGAGATTCTCGATGCCTTCGCCGGCAAAGGCTGCCCCGGCTGCGAATATGCTGGTGAAAACGGCCCCCAGGCCGGAAAGGGTGTTCTGTTCGCGCATTTCTTTTCCCTGTTCGCCGACGGTCATCAGGCGGTTTTCCAGGCCGCCCACCACCCCGCCCTGCAGGGCGAAGCGGATTCCCGTTGTTTCCGTGCAATTTGAAACCATATTACGAACGACCAAACAAGCATTTAGATTGCGGCAAAGGGCCGCCTTGGCCTTTCGCCCCTTCCCGGACCGGAGAAATACATGCCCTCAGACAGTTTTCGCCCCTTCGAAACCGGCCTCGACCGGGACAGCGCGCTTTCAATTCTGCGCGAGGCGGTCAGCGGCGCCGACGACGGCGAGCTTTTCCTCGAGCGGCGGCGCTCGGAGGTGCTGGTGCTCGATGACGGGCGCATCCGCACCGCCAGCTACGACACCTCCGAGGGCTTCGGCCTGCGGGCGGTGGCCGGGGAGACCACCGGATATGCCCATTCCACCGAGATCAGCGAGAAATCCCTGCGCCGCGCCGCCGAAACCGCCCGCCTGGCGGTGGCCGGCGGCGGCGGGACGCTGGCCGATGCCCCCCAGCCCACCAACCGGCGCCTCTACACCGACAACGACCCGCTGGAAGAGGCCGGATTCCCTGCAAAAATTGAAACCCTGCGCGAGATCGACGCATTCGCCCGCGATCTGGACAGGCGGGTGGTTCAGGTCACCGCCACCATCGCCGCCTCGCTGCAGGAGGTCGAGATCCTGCGCCCCGAGGGCACGCATCTGCGCGACGTCCGCCCCATGGTGCGGGTCAATGTCTCGGTGATCGTCGAGGAGAACGGGCGGCGCGAATCGGGCAGCCACGGGGCCGGCGGGCGGCTGCCGCTGAGCGGCTTCATCGCCCCCGAACACTGGCAGGAGGCCGCCCGCGAGGCGCTGCGAATCGCCCTGGTCAACCTGCGGGCCGAGCCCGCGCCTGCCGGGACGATGGATGTGGTGCTGGGCGCCGGCTGGCCCGGCATCCTGCTGCACGAGGCCGTGGGCCACGGGCTGGAGGGCGACTTCAACCGCAAGAAGAGCTCGGCCTTCGCCGGGCTGCTAGGCCAGCGGGTGGCGGCACCGGGAGTCACCGTGCTCGACGACGGCACCATCCCCGACCGGCGCGGCTCGATCTCCTTCGATGACGAAGGCACCCCCTCGGGCCGCAACGTGCTGATCGAGGACGGCATTCTGGTGGGCTACATGCAGGACCGCCAGAATGCCCGCCTGATGGGGGTGGCGCCCACCGGCAACGGCCGGCGCGAGAGCTTCGCCCATGCCCCGATGCCGCGCATGACGAACACCTACATGCTGGGCGGCCAGGCCCGGCCCGAGGATGTCATCGCCGAGGCGAAGGACGGCATCTATGCCGTGGGTTTCGGCGGCGGGCAGGTGGACATCACCAACGGCAAGTTCGTCTTTTCCTGCACCGAGGCCTACCGGGTGGAAAACGGCCGCATCGGCGCCCCGATCAAGGGCGCCACGCTGATCGGCGACGGCCCCAGCGCGCTGAAGAAGGTGCGGGCCATCGGCAACGACATGAAGCTGGACCCGGGCATCGGCAACTGCGGCAAGGCGGGCCAGTGGGTGCCGGTGGGGGTAGGCCAGCCGACCCTGCTGATCGGCGGGCTGACGGTGGGGGGCTCGGCCGCCTGAGCCGGGGAAACCGCCGGCCGTTCACCGCCCGTTAACCACAGCGGGCGCATGGTGATTCCCGCAAGAGACGGAATCACGGATGGCCGAGGATC
>WFPZ01000317.1 GCA_015487335.1 Paracoccaceae bacterium | reverse complement strand
TTCGAGGCCATCCTCGCCCGCGCCGCCGAGAAGGGCGCCCGCAGGGCCCTCGCCGATGTCGGACTCGAAGGGCCTGAGGCCGCCATCGACATTCGCGACCTGCGCACCCTGCTCGCGAGCTTGCGCATGGCGCGGCGCACCGCCTGGCAGACCATCGTTCGCCTTGTCACCACCGGCATGCTGCTCGCGCTGATCGCAGGCGTGGCCGTGAAGCTGAAGGTGTTTGGGTGAAAACCGCCGCGCGGGGGCATGACACCTCACCGGCCCACGCCTCTCACTCCAATCTCCGGGCCGTTCCCGAAACCCGGATCGGCGCGCCGGGTGTCGCGCCGATCTCGGCCGTGATCCGCGAGGGCATGCCCATGTCGTCGCCCTGGAATATCTCGATCCGCCCGCCATGCGGCCAGCCCAGATCCCGCAGATAGCCGGCGAAGGCCGCAGCCGCCGCGCCGGTGGCCGGGTCTTCGAACACGCCGCCCGAGGCAAAGGCGTTGCGCGCATCGAAGTGGCGGTCGTCCCGCACATGGACGAGCATGATGGTGACGAGGTCCCGCGCGCGCATGAAGGCGCGGCCGGCATCCAGGTCGTAATGCATGGCCGCAAGCATCGTGCGGTCCTTGAGGGCAAGCACGAAATGGTCGGCGCCGGCGTGGATATGCGCGGGTGGAATGCGAGGGTCGATCCGATCGGGGCCGATCCCGAACAGATCCCCGAGCGCGGTTGCGGTGGCTTCATCCAGCGCCCGTGACCGGGTGGGGGGCGAGAGCAGCGCCGCCGACATCGCTCCACCCGAGGCGCGGCCTTCGACCGAGATTTCGCCCGCATTGATCCTCAGCCGGAAACCCCGTCGCCCATGCGTTCGGCCAGCAACACAAGGAAAGGCAGCATGACGTTACGTTCTGCGCCATATGGTTGATCGAATCGGATAGTATCCCGGTAAAGCGGACGCTGAATATTTCCCAGGGAAGCCGAGGAATTATATCATGCCCCAACCCGACATCATTGATCTAGCCAAGTCGATCTTCGGCGGGCAGCCTTTCAGCAGACATATCGGCGCGGATCTTGTGGAGATCACCCAGACGCGGGCGGTCATCGAGGTCGAATTGCGCGACGAATTGCGCCAGCAACACGGCTATGCCCATGGTGGCGTCCTCTCCTACCTCGCCGACAACGCCATCACATTCGCCGGCGGCGTGGCGCTTTTGAGCGACGCGCTGACCTCGGAATTCAAGATAAACTATCTCAGACCCGGAACCGGCCCGCTTCTGCGCGCAGTCGCCGAACCGGTATCCATCTCGGGTCGACAGGCAGTGTGTCAGTGCCGAATCCTCTCCGTGGACGGTGAGGAAGAAGTGCTTGCAGCTCTCGCCCAGGGGACAGTGGTTCGGCTCTCGAGCGGAAAGGCCAAGAGTGGCCCACAAACCTAGGGAAAACCATCATGAAACATGTCGAACAAGTCCGGATTCTCAAGAGGCTTCAAACGCTTCATAAACAACAGTTGCATCAGGAAATGGTCGGGGAAACCGTCTTTCTCGAAGTTGATCGTTACTATCGTGACGACATCCTCAGGTTGGAGGAGGAAACGGTTTTTCACGACTATCCGCTTGTCGTGGGCCATGTTTCCCAGATCCCGCGCAAGGGCGACTACTTCATATGTGACTGGAAGAAGCTGCCGGTTGTCGTTGTTCGGGGACACGACGATACGGTTCGGGCCTTCTTCAATGTCTGCCGCCATCGTGGTGCGCGGCTGGCCGATGACCCGACCGGAAATCTCAAGCTTTTCGTCTGCCCATACCATGGCTGGTCCTATGATCTCGATGGAAAGCTGCGGAATATCACGAAGAAGGAGTGCTTTCCCGGTGTCAATCCGTGCGAGCACAACCTCGTGGAATTGCCGACTGAGGTGGACTTCGGCCTCATTTGGATACACCCGGGATCCACCCAGATGTTCTCGCCGCGGGAATATCTGGGCCCCTTCGCCGAGGACCTCGACAGCTTCGGTATCGCTGAACTCGTCAGCTACAAGAAGGTCGAAAGTGTCAAGACGGCGAACTGGAAACTGCTGATCAAGACTTACCTCGAGGGCTATCACGTTCCGTTCCTACACAAGGACACGCTGGCTGCCGCGTTCCGCAAGGGTGTACTCTGCTATGATGAGCATGATCGCCATATCAGGCTGGCGGCAGCGCGCACAAATTTTGAACACGTCGCGAAGATTCCCGAGGATGAGTGGAATATCCTAGATTACGCTTCTGTCTATTATTCCTTCTTTCCGAACTGCTTCTTCATCATGCACCCGGACTACGTCTCGTTGAGCATGTTCTGGCCCCTCTCGCCAGACGAGACGCTTTGGACACACAACATGCTTTACCAGCCCGACCGGTTCAAGGGAGAGAAGGGGCAAGCCGCTCTGGAAAAACGTTTCCGCTTCACCAATGACGTTGTCTTCGATCAAGAGGACTTTGCTATATCGGAAGGAATTCAGAGCAGCCTACGTAGCCGCGCAAACCGGACGCATATTCTTGGGCTTGAGGAAGGTCTTCTGGTCCGCTTCCAACACAATATCGATACCGCCATGGCTGGCGAGAAGGTGAGAGCCGCCGATTAGTCCCACCCCCACCGCACATCCATCATACCGGGCCCCTGAACCCTTTGCGTCGATCGCTTGGGCGACATGGCAAAAGCGGCGATGCGGATGATGTCGAGCTTCATGGGGCTCTCAGGCCTCCGGTTCAATACGCAGAAAGATCTCGGGATAATCCAGCACGATCCCGTCGCCGTCCACCTCGAGCTCGGCCTGAAAGCCGCGAAACAGCCCCTCGTAGAGCCAGCGGCGCTCGGCGAGGCGCGTGTAGCGTTGCTCGACCACTTCCGGCACCAGCCTGGGCACCGGCAGATAGAGCACCCGGATGCGGGCGCTTTCGCCGACCTTCAGGCCGAGGCGGCGGATCGGCAGGGTGTTGGTGAAGGGGGTGGCCGAGATGTCGGGGAACAGGCAGCCGGCGAAGGCCGGGAGCGGCTTGCCCTTCGCATCGCGCCAGTTCCCCGCGCCATCGCTGACAAGCCTCAGGCCGGTGCCGTCGGTCAGGGAAAGCTTCACCCTGCGCACCCGCCAATCATCGGCAAGCTCGATGCGGTAGCCGAGCCCATAGGGCACGCCGCCGCGCGCGCCCACGACCACGCTTCGCGCGGTGACGCAATCGCCTTCACGGCGAAACTCGAGATGCTCGATACCTTCGCCCTCGGCGGGTTTCCAGCGGATCACGCCTGCCCGGTTCATCCTGTTATCCTCATTAATATATCAATACTATTGACTCATATTGTGCCGCTGTCTAGCCTTGCCGGCGGAGGAACGGGGATAATGACGAGACAGACGACAAAACCGCCGCTGGCGCTGAACGCCACCGACATCCCGGCACGGAGCCGCTCGGGCTATCCCGCGCCCTTCGCGGCGCGGGTTGCGGGGCGGATGAAGCGCAAGCTGGGCGATGCATTCGGGCTGAAGAACATCGGCGTGAACCTCACCCGGCTGGAACCGGGGGCAGAATCGGCGCTCTTGCATCGGCACACGGTGGCCGACGAGTTCATCTACATCCTCACGGGCACGCCCACGCTGATCACCGACCGGGGCGAGATCGAGCTTGCCCCCGGCATGTGCGCGGGCTTTCCGGCGGGCGGCGTCGCGCATCATCTGGTCAACCGCACCGAAGCGCCGGTGGAGTATCTGGAAATCTCCGACCGCCTGCCGGGCGATGCGGGCGAATACCCCGAGGACGATCTGATGGCGGTGCAGGACGAGGCCGGGCGCTGGCGCTTCCTGCACAAGGACGGCACGCCTTACTGATCCGCCTGGCCCTGCGTGAGGTCCAGCTGCATCAGCACCGTGTCGAGCGCGCGCCCGAACTTGACGCCGACGCCCCTGAGCACCCCGACATGGCGAAAGCCTGCCCGCCGGTGCAGCGCGATGGATGCGTGATTGGCACTGTCACCGATCACCGCGACGATCTGGCGAAAGCCGCGGGCGCGGCATTCGGCGATGAGGTGTGCGAGCAACGCCCGCCCGATGCCCCGGCCTGTCTGTTCCTCTTCCACATAGACGCTGTTTTCCACCGTGTGGCGATAGGCGGCGCGCGCCCGATAGGTGCCGACCCAGGCATAGCCCACCACGCGCCCCGAGCGTTCGGCCACCAGCACCGGAAAGCCGTGCGCAAGCCGCGCCTCGATCCGCGCGCGCATCTCGTCCACCGTCGGCGGCACTTCCTCAAACGGCGCGGTGCCATGCAGCACCTGCACCGCGTAAATGCGCGCGATGGCCTCGGCATCCTCGGGGGTGCCCGCGCGGATATTGAGGCCGGGCACGCTCACAGCCCCAACTCCAGGGCAATCAGCACGCCGGCCAGCGCCACCAGCGCCTGAAGCGCGCCGCCGAGCGCCAGCAGCATCAGCGCGCGCCGGTCGCTTTCGCCCGCCAGCGCATCCTCGCGCACCAGCCAGAAGAAGCTGTCATTGGGCAGGATGGTGGCGAGCGATCCCGCGCAGATCGCCATCACCGCCAGCAATGCCGAGAGCCCCGAGGCCGCCACCAGCGGCGCCACTACCGGGGTCACAGCGGTGAAGGTGGCCATGGACGAGCCCTGCGCCATCTTGAAGGCGGCGGTGAGGGCAAAAAGCAGGATAACCGCCGCCGCCCCGCCCGTGCTGCGCGCCAGCGCCTCTACCGGCAGGGCCTCGGTGAACAGGCTGCCAAGGGCGGTGGCGATGCCGATGAGCAGCAGGAGCCCGGCGGTGCGGCGCATGGCGGCCTCGATCACCGGACGGCGCGCGGGCGCGGGCAGCAGCGTGAGCGCCAGCGCCGCGCCCGCCAGCAGCGCCCCGGTGGGCGTGGTCAGCAAGCCGAGAGCGCCCGGCAGCTCGGCGCCCGGCACAAGCCCCGCCGCGATCAGGGCAAAGAGAAGCATCAGCGGCGCATAGGCGCGCAGACCCCCGCCGGCGGCGCCCTCCGCCCCGGGCGCCGCGCCGCTTGCCAGACGCGCCCAGAACTGCCCGGCCACCCAGACCGGCACGAATACCACCAGCCCCAGCAAGAAGAGCGCCCCCGTCGGCGCCACACCCAGCCCCGTCGCCACGATCAGCGGCCCGGCCGGGTAGAGCAGCTTGAAGCCCGCAAAGGCCCCGAAGGCCACCTCGGCCCGGTGCCGCCCGGCGATGGGGGCGAGCGTCGCATAGGCCGTGTCCGGGCAGACCATCGCCGCCCCCAGCACCGGCGCCGCCCCCTGGGCGAGCCGCCCCGGCAGGCGCGGGTTCAGATGCCCCAGCGCCTCGGCCAGCGTAAAGGAAGGCAGCAGGATCAGCGCAAAGGCCCCGAGGCTCCGGCCGAAGCCCGCGCTGAAGGCCGCAATCGCCTCGCCCGGCCCCGGCGCGCGTGCAAGCGCCAGCAGGAGCGCGGCGAGCAGCATCCAGATTGCCAGCGGAAGGGGGGAGCGGGTGGCTTGGGAGGACATGGCGGGCCTCGTGTAGATCATTCTTCATGATCCTGATAAGGGAAATCAAGCCACGGAAAAAACGAGTATTCGGAAGCCTTAGCATGAGCAAAACGCATGAAAATCCCCGCCTGCCGCCGCTGCGCGCGCTGCAGGTCTTCGAGGCGGCGGCGCGGCTGGAAAGCTTCACCCGCGCGGCGGGCGAACTGGGCCTGACCCAGAGCGCCGTCAGCCGGCAGGTGGCGACGCTTGAGGCCTGGCTGGGCCGGCCGCTCTTTCACCGCGCGGGGCCGCAATTGCGCCTGAGCGCCGAGGGCGCGCGGCTGGGCGCCCGCCTCACGCCGCTTCTGCGCGACGTCGCCGCGGCGGTGGCCGAGGCGCGCGCCCGGCCCGCAACCCCCACGGTGACGCTCTCGATGCTGCCCTCGGTCGCCGCGCGCTGGCTGGCGCCGCGGCTCGGGGCCTTTGTCGCCCGCCATCCGGGGGTGGATCTGCGCATCACCGCTTCGCGGCATCTGGTGGATTTCGCCGCCGAGGGGGTGGATGCGGCGATCCGTTATGGCAGGGGCGACTGGCCGGGGCTTCGGGCGCAAAGGCTCGGGGGCGAGGCGGTGTTTCCCGTGCTGGCACCTTCGCTTGCCGCCCGGCTCGATCTGAAGGCGCCGGCGGACCTCCTGCGCGCGCCGCTCATTCACTCCGATCTGGCCGAGGACTGGCGGGCCTGGTTCGCCGCCGCCGGGGCGGCGGTGCGCGAGCCTCCCCGGGGGCCGTATCTGGAGGACGACAGCGCCGCGCTGCAGGCGGTGCTCGACGGGCAGGGGGTGGCGCTGGGGCGCTCGCGCCTGATTGCGCGCGACCTCGCGGCGGGGCTGATGCGGGCGCCCTTTGCGGTGCGGCTCACGGCCTCCTACGCCTATTACTTCGTCGCCCCGCCCGAGGCATGGGACGACCCGGCAGTGGCCTTGGTGCGCGATTGGCTGGCCGAGGAATTCCAGCGGGAGGAAGGCGCGGATCAGAGCACCGCGCCGTAATAGGCGGCAGCGCGGGTGACCTTGCCGCCCTCCCCGAACCACTGGCTTTCGCAGACCATGCGCCTTTGCCCGTTCAGGGCGGCCACATAGTGGATCGACAACAGCCGTTGCGCTGCGTCCCAGGTGAAGCACTCCAGCTTGAACTCCAGCGCGGTGTATTTCTCCAGCGCATCACGCCAGTAGGTGGCCAGCGCCGGCTTGCCTTCAAGGAAGGGCCTGCCTGCCACCTCTG
>WFPZ01000316.1 GCA_015487335.1 Paracoccaceae bacterium | reverse complement strand
TTCGTCGATCACATCCAGATCACCGTGGCCGAGACGGTGGGCGTGGGCGGGCGCGGCGAATATTACGACAAGGCCGGGGCGATGCGGGACATGGTGCAGAACCACCTGATGCAGCTTCTGTGCCTGATCGCGATGGAGCCGCCCTCGCGGTTCGATCCCGATTCGGTGCGCGACGAGAAGCTGAAGGTGATCCGGGCGCTTGAGCCGGTTCCGCCCCATCACATCGTGCGCGGCCAGTATGACGGCGGCGAAAACGGGCCGTCCTACCGCGACGACGTGGGCAACCCCAGAAGCCGCACCGAAAGCTTCATTGCGCTGAAATGCCAGATTTCCAACTGGCGCTGGGCGGGCACCCCCTTTTACTTGCGCACCGGCAAGAAGCTGCGGGCGCGGATTTCCGAGATTGCAGTGGTGTTCAAGGACGCCCCGCATGCGATCTTCGGGCAGGATACGGGAAGTCACCGCAACATCCTGTCGATTCGCCTCCAGCCCAACGAGGGGATCACCCTGGGCGTCACCATCAAGGAGCCGGGGCCGGGCGGGATGCGGCTGATTGACGTTCCCCTCGACATGACCTTTGCCGATGCCCTCGGAGACGAGATAGAAGACATACCGGAAGCGTATGAACGGCTGGTCATGGATGTGATCCGCGGCGACCAGACCCTGTTCATGCGTGGCGACGAGGTGGAGGCGGCCTGGGCCTGGACCGACCCGATCATCGAGGGGTGGGAGGCCAGGGGCGACGTGCCGAAGCCCTATGATGTGGGATCGGCCGGGCCGGAAGATGCGATGATGCTGATGCATCGCGACGGCCGCCGCTGGCGGGAGATACGCTGATGAAACTAGTCGAATATGCCGACCGCGAGATGATGGCGATGGGGCTGGCCAACAAGCTGGCGGGCGATCTGGCCACCTTCCTGACGACCTCGGAACGCGCCCTGCTGGCGGTGCCCGGCGGCACCACCCCGGGGCCGGTGTTCGATTCGCTCTGTGCGGCCGATCTGGAGTGGGAGCGGGTGACCATCGTGCTTACCGACGAGCGCTGGGTGTCCGAGGCTTCGCCGCGTTCCAACACCCGGCTGATCCGCGAGCACCTGCTGGTGGAGCGTGCCGCCCGCGCGCGGTTTCTGCCGCTTTACACCGGTGCGCCCACCCCCGAGGACGCCTTCGGCGAGCTGGCCGAGCAGATCGAGCCGCTGCTGCCGATCTCGGTGCTGCTCTTGGGCATGGGCGAGGACATGCACACCGCCTCGCTGTTTCCCGGCGATCCGCAGCTGGAGGCGGCCCTGCGCGACCGGGCGCCCAACGTGATGGCGATGCACCCCCCCGGCGAGCCCGAGCCGCGCATCACGCTCACCGGGCCGGTGCTGGCGGATGCGCTGGAAAAGCATGTGGTGATCACCGGCGAGGAAAAGCGCGCCGCACTTGAACGCGCGGTCCAGCTGGGCGATCCGCTGCAGGCGCCGATCGTGGCCGTGCTGAACGGGGCCACGGTGCACTGGGCGCCCTGACCATGGTCTGGGAGCGGCTCGAACGTCACGCCCGCGCCACGGCGGACCGGCCGATCGCCTCCCTGTTCGAGGACGGCCCCCGCGCGCGTGATTTCTCTGTCCGCGCCGGGGGAATGCTGTTCGACTATTCGCGCACCGGCATCGACGCGCAGGCGCGCGCCCTTTTGGTCGAACTGGCCGAGGACGCCGGTCTGGCCGAGCGCCGCGAGGCGATGTTCTCCGGCGAGAAGATCAACGAAACCGAAGCGCGCGCGGTTCTGCACACGGCGCTGCGCAATCTCGACGGCGGCCCGGTGCTGGTGGATGGCCGGGACGTGATGGGCGGGGTGCGCGAGACCCTGGCGCGGATGCGGGCCTTTGCCGAGGGCGTGCGCGCGGGCGAGATACGCCCCCCCGGCGGCGGCCCCTTCACCGATGTGGTCAACATCGGCATCGGCGGTTCGCACCTGGGCCCCGAGATGGCCTGCCGCGCGCTGGCCCCCTATGCCGACGGGCCGCGGGTGCATTTCATCTCCAACGTGGACGGCGCCGACGCCACGGACGTTCTGGCCCGGCTCGATCCGCGCTCGACCCTGGTGATCGTGGTTTCCAAGACATTCACCACCGTCGAGACAATGACCAACGCCGCCACCGCCCGCAACTGGCTGGCCGCCACCGTGGGCGCCGACCGGGCCGCCGACTACATGGTGGCGGTCTCCTCGGCCACCGGGCGCACCGCCCAGTGGGGCATCGACCCCGCCCGCGTCTTCGGCTTCGCCGACTGGGTGGGCGGGCGCTACTCGCTGTGGGGGCCGGTCGGGCTGAGCCTGATGCTGGCCATCGGCGCGGACCGCTTCGAGGAATTCCTGCGCGGCGGCCAGGAGATGGACAACCATTTCCGCACCGCCCCCTGGGCGGAAAACATGCCGGTGATGCTGGCGCTGGTCGGCATCTGGCACAACCAGATCCTCGGCCACGCCACCCGCGCCGTGCTGCCCTACGACCAGCGCCTTGCCCGCCTGCCGGCCTATCTCCAGCAGCTGGAGATGGAGAGCAACGGCAAGCGCGTGGCCATGGACGGCCATGCGCTTTCGCGCCACTCCGGCCCCGTGGTCTGGGGCGAGCCCGGCACCAACGGCCAGCACGCCTTCTTCCAGCTGCTGCATCAGGGCACGCGGGTGGTGCCGTGCGAGTTTCTGCTGGCGGCCGAGGGCCACGAGCCCGATCTGGCCCACCACCACCGGCTGCTGGTGGCCAACTGCCTGGCCCAGGCCGAGGCGCTGATGCGGGGCCGGTCGCTGGAGGAGGCGCGGGCGCTTCTGGCGGCGCGGGGGCTGGAGGGCGAAGAGCTGGAGCGCCAGGCCCGCCACCGGGAATTTCCCGGCAACCGCCCCTCGACGATGCTGCTCTACCGCAAGCTCACCCCGCACGCGCTGGGCCGGATCATCGCGCTTTACGAACACCGGGTATTCACCGAAGGGGTGATTCTGGGGATCAATTCCTTCGATCAGTGGGGGGTGGAACTGGGCAAGGAGCTGGCCCGCGAGCTGGAGCCCGTGGTGGCCGGAGACATCCCCCCCGACGGCCGCGACGAGGCCACGCGGATGGCGCTGGCCTACCTGAGCGAAGAGTAGAGCGGGAAAATCCGTCCGCCGCCGCGGCGGGGCCGATCGGGAAATCGGCGGGGAAGCTGGAGCGGGTGAAGGGAATCGAACCCTCGTCGTCAGCTTGGGAAGCTGCTGCTCTACCATTGAGCTACACCCGCGTGCAGGCGATCGGTAATGCGCAAGCCCGCCCGGGTCAAGGGGGTGATGGGCTCGCAACGCCGGCAAGAGGCAGCCAGGAGGCCGCCCGCCCGAGGATGGTTCCGCGAAGGGGAAACGGGCCGCGCAGGCTCAGCCGCGCCGCCGGCGCCGCCGGCGGGTGCTTTCCTCGCCGCCGGTGTTGAAGCTCACCTCGGGCAGGTGGACCAGCTCGCGCAGCCGGGGGAACGGGTCGGTGGCATGGGGGATGGCGTTGGCGGCCACGAAATGCTCCTGAAAGCGCGGCTCGATGGCGGTTTCCACCTTGGTGATGGCGCGCACGCGCTCCTCGATCTCGCG
>WFPZ01000315.1 GCA_015487335.1 Paracoccaceae bacterium | reverse complement strand
CGATCCGGGCGACGGCACCGATGCCGCCTGGCTCGACCGGCGCAAGAACTGGCGCAGCCACTGGCCCGCGGGCGAGGAGCGCAGCGACCTGTGCATGATGATGGGGCATCTGCAGGAGATTTCCGGCTGTCAGCGCTTTGGCGGGGCAGCCCAGCAACAAGCCTTCTGGCAGGCGCTTCAGGAGAAGGTCAAGGTGCTGAACCTGCGCGAAGACGAGCGGCTCTCGGCGGTGGCGCTGGTCAAGCGGCTGTTTCCCTTGCTGAAGGGGGAGGAAATGCAGCGAGCGCTGGGCTTCCGGATCGCGAAAAACGTGTGCAACTGGCCCTCCACTGCCTATCTGGCGGCGGTGCCGTGGCTTGACCGGCTAACCAACACGGAATTCGAGGACGCTCGCAAGAAGTATGCGCAAGCTGCTTCCGATCGCCTGAAACCCGGCTACAAGGGCGAAACGAACACCACCGTTTTCGGTTTCCCCGACAAGGATTTCTTCAAGCTCGACGGCCAGCTCTACAACGAGGACGGCATCGTCGCACTGCCCGAAGAAGCGTTCAGGGGCGATGCCAAGAAAGCGCGCGCCGACTTGCAGGCCGCCTTGAAGAACCTCCTCCAGAAGCAAGCCGGCGCGCCCAGCAAGTTCTACGCATTGCTGCTGATGGACGGCGACCGGATCGGCGCCCTGCTGCGCAATGATCCCGAACTGGTCAAGAAGGGCCTTGCGGTTTTTGCGGCAAAGGTCGTCGACGAATTCGCGCAGGACAACGTGCATCGCGGGCTGCTGATCTATGCCGGCGGCGATGACGTGATGGCGATGCTGCCGGTGGATACGGCGATCAGCGCCGCGCATGAGCTGCGCGCACACTATGATGCGGCATTCCACGAGGCCAATGCCGGCGCGGACGTGCCCGAAGCCACCATGTCGGCGGCGATCGTCTTTGCCCATTACAAGACCCCGCTGCGGCATGTGATCGAGCGCGCGCATCATTACCTTGACGAGGTGGCCAAGGAGGAAAACGGCCGCGACAGCCTGGCGCTGGCGGCGATGAAACCGGGCGGCATTTCCTGCGAATGGGTGTCCTGCTGGGGAGACGGCGAGAACGGGCCGGCGCAGCTGCTGGCGAAGATGGCGCGGCAGATGCGCCGCGATCCGGAATTTGCCGGCAGCTTCTTCCATGCCCTGCGTGACCGCTACGGGCCACTGTTCGACGATGGCGGTGGAGTCGAGCCAGCGGTGGGTTCAAAAATGATGAAGGCGCTGATCCGCTACGAATACTTGCATTCGGGCAAGGCGAAGGCGGAGAACGTGGATGATGCAGTTCGTGACCTGATGACGATCGGCCAGCCCCTTGAGCGCAAATCCGGCAATATCAGTCAGCGGGAAGACTTCTCCTTCGACGCCGGGTTGATGGTCCGCTTCCTGTCCCGCGCCGGCCTGTGGGAACAGGAGGCGCAGGATGGGTGAGTGGTTCGAGTTCCGCCCGGTGGACAGCTGGATGTTCCGCGACGGCCGGCCCTTCGATCAGAACGACATGGGCGCGGCCGAGGCCCGCAGCATCTTCCCGCCCTGGCCGCCGACTGCAATTGGCGCCTTCCGCGCCGCGATCTGGCAGGGGCCGCTCGGCAGCAAGTGGGACAAGGCGGTCCTGGGCGACGGCACCGACTGGCAGCAGGCGGGCACGCTCGGCCCGCTCACCTTCGGCCCGCAGATCCTGCTGCGCAAAGGCGAACCGCTCTACCCTGCCCCGCTCAATCTGCTCCGGGGCAAGGATGGCCGGCTGACCCTGCTGCGCCCCGGCCCGGCGCTGGAATGCGACCACGGGAACGCGGTCCGCCTGCCGGAGCCGGCCGAGCCCATCGAGGGGGCCAAGACGCTGGAAGAGCACTTTCTGAGCGCTGCCGGCATGGAGAGGCTTCTGGCCGGCGACCTGCCCGAGGCGGGCGATCTGGTCAGGCCCGATGACATCTTCACGCGCGAAGAACGCGTGGGCATCGCGATCGACCCCGATACCCGCCGGGTGCGCGATGGCGCGCTTTACATGGCTTCGCATGTGCGGCCCAAGGCAGGCGTCACGCTGGCCATGCGCTGCTCCGGACTGGCGGAAGGCCATGCGCCGGCCGGGCTTGTCGCCCTTGGCGGCGAACATCGGGCAGCGGAGATCAGGAACCTTGATGATGACGTCCTGCTCCCCCGTGGCCCGGCGCCGCAGGACGGGCGGCGTCTGGTGGTGGCGATCACGCCGGTGGTGCTCGACCACCTGCCCGGGCCGGGAGAGGATCTCGCAGGGCTGGGCCGGGTGGTCAGCGCCTGCCTCGGCCGGCCGGTGCGCATCGGCGGCTGGGATTCGCAAAACAGGCGCGCCCTGCCCCTGAAAATCGCGCTGCCGGCGGGCTCGGTCTGGTTTCTCGAAGAAGCCGGCGAAGGGAAAGCCCCGGAGGCCATCGGCCTGGCGAGCGATTGGGGCTTTGGCGCCGTATTGTCGGGGAGATGGGAGGGATGACGATGGCTGACCCAATACTGCTCGGATTGATGGCCCAGACGCATGTTCATGTGGGCATCGGGCAGGCCACGGAAGGGGTGGACCTTCCGGTGGCGCGCGAACGCGCAACCCAGTGGCCCTTCATCCCCGGTTCGGGCGTGAAGGGGGCGTTTCGGGTCTGGGCCCGCGAACAGGCGGGGCTTGGCGCGGAGGTGAACGCTCTGTTCGGCCGCGAGGGGGCCGATACTGGCGATGACGGCGATGACGGCGATGCCGGGGGCTTGCTGTTTTCCGATGCGCGCCTGCTGCTGTTGCCGGTGCGCGCGCTGGTGAAGGGGGCACGCTGGGTCACCTCGCCCGGGCTGCTGCGCCGCCTGATACGCGACATGGAGCGGGCCGGGCAGACGCCCGGATTTGCCGCGCCCGAGCTGGCGCGCGGCCAGTTTCTTGGGGCGGACACGGACAAATGGCTGGGGCTCGAGGAGCGCGAGTTCGAGAAAGCGGGGGATGTCGCCCCCGATCTCATCGCAGCACTGGCGCCGATCACCGGCGAAGATGAAGCATGGCTGCGCGAGCGGCTGGTGATCCTGCATGATGACGATTTCGTCTGGTTCGCCCGCTACGCCCTGCCCGTCGCCGCGCGTAACGAGCTTAATAAAAACAAGCGCGTGAAGGACGGAGCGCTGTGGTATGAGGAAAGCCTCGCGCCCGAGACCTGCCTCTATACCCTCGTGGGCGAACGCAAGGCAGGAACGCTCGGCAAATTCATTCCGGGGCTGGAGCGGGCGCCCCATGTGCAGATGGGCGGCAACGAGACCATCGGCCAGGGCTGGTTCAGGATCGTTCACGATGGGAGAGAGCGCGATGCCAGATCGTAGCCAGGCCCAGAAACGCGCAGCCCATGCGCTGGCAAAGGTGAAGGAGCTGACCGACGGGAACGATTACGGCAATTACCGCTCCTATGTGAGGGCCCTGCCTGCCCGGATCATCATGAACGGGCTCGGCCAGGCGCTGGCGATGGAAAAGGCGGGCGCACACGCAAAGAATGCCGACATCCGCGCCGGGCACGAAAAGCTGTTCGAGCATGTTCAGGACTGGCTGCTGAACGGCTGGGAGAACTCGCCGTATCAGGGCAAATCGGACCTGATCTCGGCGATCACCCAAGGCAAAGAGTCCGACTACATCCGCGCCCAGGGCGAGGCCATGGCCTATGTGGAATGGTTGAAGAGATTCGCCGTGGCCTATCTGCCGGATGAGAAGAACCAGGCAGAGGGGGGCGATGATGCGGCCGCTTCCTGAGCGCGAACTGGATCCCCTCGCCACCGGCAGCAATCCAGGGCTGGTCTGGGCGAAGTTCTGTGACCGCTGGGAGAGCGCCGATTGCGCGCCTCTCGGGGCACCGAAAAAACTGGAATGGATCAAGGCTTTCACCGGCAGGAAAGGCGATCCGGTGCAGCTCACCCGCGCAGCCGAGCGGCAAAAGGCGCTGGTCGAAAGCCTTGGCGGGGAGCAGGAGACCTTTACCACCGATGCGCCGTTTGTCACCGGCATGGGGCTCGAACATCCGGTGGAAAACGGCTTTGCCTGGCACCACACGCTGGGCGTGCCCTGCCTGCCGGCCTCATCGGTCAAGGGGCTGGTGCGGGCCTGGGCCGCCCATTGGCAGGACAGGGAGGAAAGCGAGATCAACCGCATCTTCGGCCCGCCGATGGAGCACCCCGATCACGGCCGTGTGGGCAGCGTGATCGTATTCGACGCCCTGCCCGTGGCGCCGGTTGCGCTGATGGCCGAGGTGCTCACCCCCCACGACGGCGGCTGGCGGCAGGGGAATGCCGATGCCCCCTCCGACTGGCACAGCCCGGTGCCGATCCCCTTCCTTGCCGTGGCGCCGGGGGCGAAATTCCTCTTTTCCGTCGCCCCCCGGCCAGGCAGCGCCACGGGCAGCGAGGATGTGGGGCAGGTCATGACATGGCTCGCCGAGGCGCTCGAATGGCTCGGCGCGGGGGCCAAGACGGCGGTGGGCTTCGGGCGGTTCCTGAACGAGGCGGCTCTTGCCCGGCAGAAAGCAGACCAGGACGAAGCCAGGCGCCAGGAGGCCCAACGGCGCGCGGAAATGGAACGGAACGCACCGCCGCGCGTAGGCGAAAAGATGCAGCATGACGAATGGGGGCTGGTCGAGATCAAGAGCATCAGCGGTGACATGGCACGGGTCTATGCGATCGAGGAAGCCGAAGAGACCGAGCTTCCCATCAACGAACTCAAACGCCCATGACCCGCCTCATCACCTTCCTTGGCACCACCGACTACCGTGAACTGGCCTATGCTCGGCCGGGGGGCAATGCCCGGGTCAGAACCCGGTTCGTGGCCCGGGCAATCTCAGAACTTTGGGAGTGTGACCAAGTCATCGTCATGGCCACCGACAAGGCTTGGGCCAGGAACGGCGAGGAGCTGAGCGACGATCTTGCCAGGCTGGATATGCGCCTCGAACGGCGCCCGATCCCCGACGGCAAGGACGAAACCGAGCTGCGCGCGCAGTTCCGCTCTCTCCTGGAAACCATCGGTCAGACCGGCGAAAGCCCGCTCCTGCTCGACATCACCCACGGCTTCCGCGCCCAGCCCTTCTTTGCCGCCAGTGCCCTTTCCCTGCTCATGGCCAGCAACGACCTGCCGGTAGACACCCGCATCACCTACGGCGCCATGGAGGCCACCGACGCGCAAGGCATCACCCCGATCTGGGATCTCACCCCGTTCCTCATGATGCAGGAGCTCGCCCAGGGCGTCGCCACGCTCAAGGATACCGGCCATGGCGGGCCGCTGATCCGCGCGCTCAGGCGTGAAACCGAACGGCTAAGCGCACGCAAACGCGCCGGCGAGCGCGCCGAGTTCGACCGCTCGAACGCGCTGGTCACGGCGGTAGAGCGCTTCTGCAACGATCTGGCCACCCTGCGCCTGCCGAGCCTCACCATCGGCCGCACCCCCGGAAAGGGCTCGACGCAGAACCTGCTCGAGAAGCTCAAGGAATACCGCGAAACCTGCGCGCGCGATCACCCCGCGCTCCAGCCCCTGCTCGATGACCTCGCCGAAATGGCCCGCCCGCTCGTCACCGACACCCTCTTCGGCGAAGAAGGGCAGAAGGCCCTCACCCACCTCGCCCGCCTCTATCTCGGCTTTTCCCGCCCGCTCGAGGCCGCCGCCGTGGCGCGCGAAGGCTATGTGGGGCTCTTCGCAGAAAGCCCCGCCGCGACGGATGCCGGGTGCGACGGATTTGACATGGCCGCCAGAGCAAACGCCGAAATGCACGCCATGCGCAGCGAAACAGGCCGCACCATCGCCGATACCCGCAACGATCTGCTCCACGCCGGCATGCGCAAGAACCCGGATCCTGCCGATGCCGCCCGCAGGAATGCCGAAAGGGCCGTCTCGGATTACGCCGCCGCCCCCCTCGCCCCGCCAGAGCCAGCCGCGCCCGCGCGCAGCCTTTTCGTCACCCGTCACCCCGGCGCGGTGGAATGGGCCCGCCGGCAGGGGCTGGAGGCCGAGGTCGTCCCGCATCTGAACCCGGCCGAAATCCGCCCCGGCGATACCGTCATCGGCACCCTGCCGGTGCATCTGGTGGCCGAGATCTGCCGCCGCGGCGCGCGCTATCTGCACCTGACGCTGCACACCCCGCCCGAGGCCCGCGGCAGGGAGCTTTCCGCCGATGACCTCGAGGCCTTCGGGGCCCGCCTGCAGGCCTATGAAGCGCGGGCCACATGATGCGCATGTTCCTCCGCATATACTGGGGCCCGATCCTGGCCATCATCGCCTTCCTCGTCGTCGCCGTCCTGATGACGGGCGGGGCTTATCTTCAAGCCATCCGTGCAATGCTTCAGGATCCCGCCTGGTGGGCCGATGCCACCTTTTCGGTGATCGTGTTCACCGTTCTGATCAGCTGGGTCGTGGGCCTGGCCGCCCGCAACCGCCAGCGCCAGGAACGCACCCCATTCGAAGGCTGGCAGGTGCGGGTGAAGACCCGCGACAAGGAACTGTTCTCGCCGCTCTACTGGGAAGAAGTCCGCCGCTTCAAGAACAGCCCGCTGGAAGAGCGCCGCTTCATCCAGTCGGTCCTGTCTTCCCAGGGAGAGTGGCTGGAGAGCGAGGGGCTGGATCTGGTGCAGGAATGCGACTGGGTTGAACGCAACGACGAAGCACGCGAATATGTGATCGACCTGATGAAATTTCGCACCCGGAAGCAGAAAAACGGCGAATCTGGTTCAGAATAATGCGCAACATCATGAAACATATTGATAAAATCCATGAATGCAGGCTGAGAAACCCTGCCTTGAACAAGAAGAGAGACGAACTTGCCCCCTTCCCTCGGAAAACAGGTGGATTTTCCCTCTTCTGTCAACTATATGCAGAAGGTGAGGCTGGCCAGCCTGTCCGCATGACGGCGGATTGCAGGCTGCTCAGAACAGCCAGTAGCCTTCGGCGCTCTCGAACGGCGTGCCGTCGCCGTAAACCCGCGAGCGGCGCTCGCCGTCATGGCCGATCACGTAAAGGCGCAGGCTGTCGCCCTCGCCCAGATGGGCCGCAAGCCGCTGGGCCAGCGCCTCGGCCCGCTGCCGCGTCATTCGGGTTTCGAAAACCGAATACTGCACCCGCGTGGCCGCATCCTCGAGCAGCCGCGCGATCTTGCGCCGGCGCTTGTCGGAGGAAACATCGTAGCTGAAGACGGTCAGCATCTCGCCGCGCGCCATGTTCAGGCCTCCATCAGGTAGGGCTGAAAAGCCTCCGGCCCGCCTTCGCGCAGCGCCCTGGCCAGGCTGCGCGCCTGGTGGCGCATCATCGGGCGCCAGGCCAGCCGTCCCTTGGACCCGGTGATATTGACGCGCCTGGCGACCGCCGTCTCGTAGCCCTTGATGATCGCCCGCACCGCATCGCGCCCGATCCGCACCCCTCCATCGTCGAGCGGTGCAAACATCTGAGGGCGCAGGCGGCGGGCGTTGAACAGATAGGCGGCAAGCCCTTCGGTGAGGGGGGCGCGAAAGGGCTCCATCAGGTCATAGACGGAAGGATCCGCCCGCTCGCGCGTGGCATGCAGAAAGCCGAAGCCCGGATGCAGCCCCGCAGCCAGGACGGCGGCGCGCATGTCGCGCTCGAGAATGGCGGCAAGGTAGTTGATCGTGGCGTTGAGCGGATCGGTGGCAGGACGCCGGCGGCGGAAGGGCTGCGGGGCGCCATCGGCCAGGAGAGCAAGCGCCGGCCAGTATTCGGCCCCCGCCGCCCCTTCGATCCCGCGGATTGCGGCCACGTCTTCGCAGCGGGGCAGCTTGCGCAGGAGCCGCCCCATGGCCGCCAGCGCACGGGTGACCTCGCCGCATTGCCGGCGCCGGTTGAGGCGGAAAAGCTGGGTGCGCTGGTTGCGGATGCGCGCCTCGGCCAGACGCCGGGCAAATCCGGCGCAGGCCTGGCCGTCGAGCACCGCCGCCGCCTGACGCAGGTGCAACTCCCCCCGCCCCGCCACGGGAGCAACGAGCATTCCCCGCGTCTCGCCATGGCCGTCAACCAGCGCAAGATCTGTCTCGGTGGCAAGGCAATGCTCGTACACGGCCGGATCAACCCCGGCCAGCGGGCCGATCTCGATACGATCCACTCGATGATGGGCGATCACCGCCATCTCGCGGCCCTCGGCGTTTTCCACCGCAAAGCTCAGGTTGCGCAGCACCACCCGCCGGCCCCGCTCGTGCACATGCAGCACCCGCGCCCCGCGATCGTACCCCGCCTTGCGCGCCTTGCGCGCCGCCTCCTCCTCGGCCTCGCGCTCGGCCCGCAGAGCTTCGTCCTGGGGCTGTTGAAAAAGGCGGTGGGGGCTGATTCACTTGAAGTGGTTGGAGGTTCGGGAGATCGGGGATGCTGGGTCGGAAAGAGCGCGGTCAGCTGGAGCTGTTCATCATCGGGTCGTTGCGGCAGCTGGTTCCCGACGATCATGTCCTGGCCCGGGTCGATCGGGTTCTCGATCTGAGCTGGCTGCGCGACGAGGTGGGTGACGCCTACTGCGCCGACACCGGTCGCCCGAGCATCGACCCCGAGGCGGCGGTCCGGTTG
>WFPZ01000314.1 GCA_015487335.1 Paracoccaceae bacterium | reverse complement strand
ATCATCCGGGTCAGGCAGACCGAGGCGGCCGAGCGCCTCCTCCTCGCTCTCGCCGGGAATTTCCGCAGACTCCCAGCTCGCCAGATCCGGGCCGGCCTCTTCGCGCCCGCCCTCCTCGCGCGCCTCCGCCTTGCGGCGCGACCAGCGCGAGAGAAACCCCTCGCCGCCGCCCGTCATGCGTCAAACTTCCTCGTCTTGAGCGCCGAGGGCGCACGATACACATCCGCATCCTGGCGGATGCGCGCATCTCCGATCCCGTCCTGCTTGCGCTCGGTATCCACCCGGTCGCGCTTGCGCTTGACGAATTTCTCGTCCCGGGCATGGGCCTCGACGAAGGCCTGGATCCAGGCCGCCAGCCCCGGCGGCATCGGCACCGGCTCGATCAGCTGTTCGCCGGCATCGGCATATTCCTGTGCCTCGTAGGCCGAGGCCGTGACCAGCCGCACGCGCCGTCCCTGGGGCGCCTCGTCGTCTTCGTCGAGAATCACGAAGAGCGAGGGCGGTTCCATAGACAGCGCCACCCGGTAGCCCTCCACCTCAGCCCGGTGCAGCACCAGCGTCACGGTGGCGGCGTGAAACTCCACCGCCTCGCCCTCGCGGCGCAGCTCCTTCCACTCGGCCGGGGGCGCGCCGGGCAGAACCCCCACCGGCTGCCAGTGCCAGCGCTGCCAGCGCGTGGCGCCGGGGGTGCGCCGCACCACCACGCCCACGGGCATCTCCAGCTGTCGGGTCCGGGTCAGATCGCTCATGGCACCCCCGCTTTCGCCAACAGCCTAGGTCACCGACCCACAAGTTCGCAACCAGATCCTTATGGAGGCAGCCACGGAGGCGAGACAACGGAGGCGAGACAGTTGTCGTCGCGCTTGTCATGTCTGGTGGCAACCGCGCGGAAGTGTTCAAGCTTGTGAAGAACCACACGACCGAATTGCGCCCCTTGCAGACCTTCCGGTCGTGCGGAACGAGCGGGCCGGCAGACCGGCCCATCTCATGAATCCCAAGACAGGTCGGCGCACCCCGCATCCTGCAAATCCTGCTTTGAATCCGCCCGCCTGCCGGCTACCAACAGCCCGAGCAACAGCGAAAGGGACCCCAAGTGGCAGACCCGGACAGGAAAGAGGCGCAGCCCCGCCGGCCCTACCGGCTGGAAGAGCAGGTGGGCTTCCTGCTGCGGCTGGCCAACCAGCGCCACGTGGCGATCTTCCAGAGCCTCGCCCCCGAGGGGCTGACGCCGATGCAGTTCTCGGCCCTGATCCGCACCGCCGAACTGGGCCAGTGCTCGCAGAACCGGCTGGGGCGGCTGACGGGCATGGACGTTGCCACCATCAAGGGCGTCGTCGACCGGCTGCGCGCCAAGGGGCTGGTGCGCCTGTCCCCCGATCCGGCGGATCGCCGGCGCACGCTGATCTCGCTCAGCGAAAGGAGCAAGGCGATGATCCCCGCGCTGCAGGCGGCGGGGCATGTGATCTCGGAGGAAACCCTGGCCCCTCTCGATGCCGGCGAACGGGAACTCTTCATCGCGCTCCTGCGCAAGCTGATCTGAAACCGCCCCGCAGGACAGGCGAAAATTGACAATCCCGGGCCGGCCGCCATACCGCTTGCATGCAAACGAGTTTCGCAGGACGGAAGACACACCTTGGGCTACCTGACCCCTTCCTCTCTGGACGAGGCGCTGGAGATTCTGGCGCACGGCGGCGTGTCGGTGATCGCCGGGGCCACCGATTTCTACCCCGCCCGTCCGGCCGGGCCGATGCCGAAGCTCATGGACATCACCGCCATCCCCGCCCTGCGCGGCATCCGCAAAGAGGGCGGCGGCTGGCGGATCGGGGCCACCACCACCTGGAGACAGATCGCCGCCGCCCCCCTGCCGCCGGCCTTCGACGCCCTGCGCCAGGCGGCCGCGCAGGTGGGCGCGGCTCAGGTCCGGAACGTGGCCACCATCGCCGGCAACCTGTGCAACGCCTCGCCCGCCGCCGACGGGGTGCCGCCGCTGATGGTGCTCGAGGCCGAGGTGGAGCTGGCCTCGGCCCGCGGCCGCCGCCGCATGGCCCTGTCGCGCTTCATCACCGGCCCGCGCCAGACGGCACTGGCCTCCGACGAGCTGCTGGTGGCCCTGCACGTCCCTGCCCCGCCCCAGCGCGCACGCAGCGCCTTCCTCAAGATCGGCAGCCGCAAACACCAGGTGATCTCCTTCGCGATGGCCGCCGCTCTGGTCGCCCCCGAGGCGGGCCGCGTCGGCACGGCGCGCGTGGCGGTGGGGGCCTGCTCGCCGGTGGCCTGCCGCCTGCCGGGGCCGGAACGCGCGCTGCGGGGCCGGCCGCTGGCGGCGCTGGCCGAGCCGGGGCTGGTGCGGAGCGAAGACCTCGCCGCGCTTTCGCCCATCGACGACATCCGCGCCGATGCCGCCTGGCGGCGCGAGGCGGCCGGCGTGCTGGCAAGCCGCGCGCTGCACGCCGCGGGAGGGCCGGCCGATGGCTGAGCGCACCCGCTTCACCCTCAACGGCGCGGCGGTGGAGATCGCCGCCGCCCCCGGCGAGCGCCTCTCGCGGGTCCTGCGCGAGCGGCTGGGCGCGCGCGACGTCAAGGTGGGCTGCGAGGCGGGCGATTGCGGGGCCTGCACGGTGCTGCTCGACGGTGCGCCGGTCTGCGCCTGTCTGGTGCCGGCGCAGCGCGCCCAGGGGCGGCGGGTGGAGACGCTCTCGGGGCTGGTGGCGCAAGACCCCCGCGCCCGGGCGCTGGCCGAAAGCTTTCAGGATTTCGCCGCCGCCCAATGCGGCTTCTGCACCCCTGGCATGATGGTTGCGGCCACCGCGCTGTTGCGCGAAACCCCCGCCCCCGACGAGGCCCGGGTGCAGGAGGCGCTGGCCGGGGTGCTGTGCCGCTGCACCGGCTATCGCAAGATCGTTGCCGCGGTGATGGCCGCGGGCCGGCGCGCGGGCCGGCGCCGGGCCGCCGAGGGCGGCGTGGGGACGGCGATCCGGCGCATCGACGGCGCGGCGAAGGTGGAAGGGCGCGAGGCCTTCGGCGACGACATCGCCCCGCCCGGCACGCTTGAGATCCGCCTGGTGCGCTCTCCCCATGCCCATGCCGCCTTCACCTTCGGCGATCTCGAGACCTTCGCCGCGCGCCCCGGCATCGAGGCGGTGCTGACGGCCCGCGACATCCCCGGCCTCAACCGTTTCGGAGTGATCCCCGCCTTCGCCGACCAGCCGGTCTTCGCCGAAAGGCTGGCGCGCTTTCGCGGCGAGGCCGTCGCGGCCATCGTTGCTGCGCCCGAGGCGCTGCGCGCCCTCGCCGCCGAAGACTTCCCCGTCACCTGGCAGGAGCTTCCCGCCGTGCAGGGTCTGGCCGAGGCCACCGCCCCCGGCGCGCCGCAGCTGCACGAGGGCCGGCCCGGCAACCTGCTGTGCGAAGGGCTGGTGCAGTGCGGCGATGCGCCCGCCGCGCTGGCGGCGGCGGATGTGGTGGTGGAAGGGGTCTTCGAGACCTCCTTCGTCGAACATGCCTGTATCGAGCCCGAGGCGGGGTTCGCCCGTATCGACGGCGAAGGCCGGCTGGAGGTGCACGCCTGCACCCAGGCCCCGATGATGGACCGCGAGGCGCTGGCCCGGATCCTTTCCTGGCCGGTGGAGCGCATCCGCATCCGCCCCACCGCGGTGGGCGGGGGGTTCGGCACCAAGCTCGACCTTTCGGTGCAACCCTTCCTGGCGCTGGCGGCAATCCGGACGGGCCGGCCGGTGCGGCTGGCCTATTCGCGCGCCGAATCCATGCAATCGACCACCAAGCGCCACCCGGCGCGGATACACCTGACGGTGGGCGCTGCCCGCGACGGGCGCCTCAGGGGGTTCGACTTCACCGGCGATTTCGACACCGGCGCCCATGCCTCGTGGGGGCCGACGGTGGCCGACCGGGTGCCGGTGCACGCCTCCGGCCCCTACCGGGTGGCCGACTACCGCGCCCGCACCCGCGCCATCCACACCCACGCCCCGCCCGCCGGCGCCTTCCGCGGCTTCGGCGTGCCGCAGGCGGCCTTCGCCCAGGAGTGCCTGTTCGACGAGCTGGCCGCGAAACTGGGGATGGATGCGCTGGAGTTCCGGCTGCTCAACGCGCTCGACGAGGGGGCGGCCACGGTCTGCGGGCAGGTCTTCGAGCGCGGCGTGGGCATCAGGGCCTGTCTCGAGGCTCTGCGTCCGGGCTGGGCGGCCGAATGCGCCGCGGCCGAGGATTTCAACGCCGGCGGCGGCAGGCGGCGCCGGGGCGTGGGGCTGGCGGCGGGCTGGTACGGCTGCGGCAACACCTCGCAATCCGGCCCCTCGACCATTCGCGCCGGGCTGCGCGCCGACGGGGCGCTGGTGCTGCACCAGGGCGCGGTGGACATCGGCCAGGGCGCCAATACGGTGATCGCCCAGATCTTCGCCCAGGCCCTGGGGGTGCCGCTTTCGGCGCTCACCCTGGTGGGCCCTGATACCGACCTCACGCCGGACGCGGGCAAGACCTCCGCCTCGCGCCAGACCTTCGTCTCGGGCAATGCCGCGCGGCTGGCGGGCGAGGCGCTGCGGGCCCGCATCCTGCGCCTGGCGAACGCCGGCCCCGGGGCGCGGCTCATCGCCGGCGGCGGACGCCTCGGCGTTCTGGACAACGGCAAGACGCACGAAATCAACCCCGCCCGCCTGCCTGCCGATTCCGAAGGCTACGTGCTGCGCGCCGAGAAAAGCTGGGATCCGCCCACCCGGGCGCTTGACGAAAACGGCCAGGGCGCGCCCTACGCCCAGTACGGCTATGGCGCGCAGCTGGCGGTGGTCGAGGTGGACATGGCGCTGGGCACCACCCGCGTGCTGCGCATGGCGGCCGCCCATGACGTGGGGCGCGCCATCAACCCGCTGCTGGCGGAGGGCCAGGTGGAAGGCGGCATCGCCCAGGGGCTCGGCATGGCGCTGATGGAGGAATATGTGCCCGGGCGGAGCGAAAACCTGCACGATTACCTGATTCCCACCGCGGGCGACGTGCCGCCGGTGGAGGTGATGATCATCGAGGAGCCCGACCCGCTGGGCCCGTATGGCGCCAAGGGACTGGGCGAGCACGCCCTGGTGCCCACCGCCGCGGCGCTCGCCAACGCCATCGCCGCCGCCACCGGGGTGCGCCCCCGCCGCCTGCCGATCACCCCGGCGCGGCTGCGCGCCCTGATCCGGGCGGCCGAAAAATGAATCAGCCTGCAGGACAGGCCCGCCAGAGCGGGATGGCGAAGGCGATGACGGAAGCCCCCGGAACGGCCCCACCGCCTACCTGGGCAGCACGATCTCGGCACGCAGGCCGCCCAGGCGGGCGCTGTCGCGCAGCTGCAGCGTGCCGCCGTGACGGCGCGCGATGTCCTGGGCGATCGACAATCCCAGCCCGACGCCCGAGCCGCGGTCCTGGTTGCGCGCCGTATCGAGGCGGGAAAACGGCTTGAGCGCCT
>WFPZ01000313.1 GCA_015487335.1 Paracoccaceae bacterium | reverse complement strand
GGCGCAGCAGACGCAGCGCATTGCGGTAGTCCGCGGCGGTGCGCTCGGCGGCGGGTTTCAGCGCGCCGTCGGCCTTGTTGACGAGAATCAGGTCGGCCATTTCCATGATTCCGCGCTTGACGCCCTGCAACTCGTCGCCGCCGGCCGGGGCCAGCAGCAGCACGAAGATGTCGGACATCTGTGCCACCATGGTTTCCGACTGGCCGACGCCCACGGTTTCTATCAGCACCACATCGAAGCCCGCCGCCTCGCACAGGGCCACCGCCTCGCGGGTGCGCCGGGCCACGCCGCCCAGTTCGGCCTGGCTGGGCGAGGGGCGAATGAAGGCTCGCGGGTCGCGGGCGAGGCGCTCCATGCGGGTCTTGTCGCCGAGAATCGAACCGCCCGAGCGGGCAGAGCTGGGATCCACCGCCAGCACCGCCACCCGCAACCCCTGCCCGGTGAGCATCTTGCCGAAGGCCTCGATGAAGGTGGACTTGCCCACCCCCGGCGTGCCGGACAGCCCGATGCGCAGGGCCTGGCGGCCGGTGGCGCGGGCCGCTTCCAGCAGGCGGGCGGCCTGTTCGCGATGGTCGGGGCGGGCGCTTTCGATCAGGGTGATGGCGCGCGCCAGGGCCCGGCGCTCGCCGGCGATCAGGCGGGATGCAAGCTCGTCGATCTCCATGGGCGCGTTGATGCCCCCGCCGGGCGGGGCTTGTCCAGCGGCAAATCCCGCGCGGGGCGGTGGCATTGCCCCGCCCCATGGCGCATAACGCCCCCATGGACCTGCCCGACCTGCCCATAACCGAGGCCCTGCCCGAGCTTCTGGCCCATCTGAAAGAGGCCGGGGTGGCGGTGCTGCAGGCCCCGCCCGGGGCGGGCAAGACCACCGTGGTGCCGCTGGCCCTGGACCGGGCGGGGCTGGCCGGCGGAAAGCGCATCGTGATGCTGGAGCCGCGCCGCCTGGCCGCCCGCGCCGCCGCCGAGCGCATGGCCGAGACCCTGGGCGAGGACGTGGGCCGCACCGTGGGCTACCGCATTCGCGGCGAGGCGAAGGTAACGCGCGCCACCCGCATCGAGGTGGTCACCGAAGGCATCCTTACCCGGATGCTGCAGGCCGACCCCTCGCTGGAGGGCGTGGGAGCAGTGATCTTCGACGAGTTCCACGAGCGTTCTCTCAACGCCGATCTGGGCCTCGCCCTGGCCTGGGAGGCGCGCACCGCCCTGCGCCCCGACCTGCGGCTTCTCGTGATGTCGGCCACCCTCGATGCCGCCCCAGTGGCAAGGCTGCTGGAGGCGCCGGTGGTCACCTCGCAAGGGCGGGCCTTTCCGGTTGAAACCCGCTGGCTGGAGCAGCCGCTGCCCAGGGACCGGCGCCTCGAACCCGCCGTGGCCGAAATGGTGACCCGCGCGGTGGCCGAGACCGAGGGCGGGGTGCTGGTGTTCCTGCCCGGCGAGGGCGAGATCCGCCGGGTCGAGGCGCTGCTGAAGGGGCGGCTGCCGGAGACCTGCCGGCTGCACCCGCTTTACGGCGCCATGCCCTTTGCCGCACAGCGCGCCGCCATCGCCCCGGCCCGGAAAGGGCGCAAGGTGGTGCTGGCCACCTCGATTGCCGAAACCTCTCTGACCATCCGCGACATCCGGGTGGTGGTGGATGCCGGCCGGGCCCGGCGGGCGCGCTTCGATCCGGGCTCGGGGATGGCGCGGCTGGTCACCGAACGGGTCAGCCGGGCCGAGGCCGACCAGCGGCGCGGGCGGGCGGGCCGGGTGGCCGAAGGGGTCTGCTACCGGATGTGGACGAAGGGCGAGGAGGGCGCCCTGCCGCCCTTTCCGCCGGCCGAGATCGAGGTGGGAGATCTGGCCGGGCTGGCGCTGGAACTGGCGCTGTGGGGGGCGGCGGATGCGTCGGGGCTGGCCTTTCTCACCCCGCCGCCCGAGGGCGCGCTGGCCGCGGCGCGGGCGCTGCTGGCCGATCTGGGGGCGCTGGACGAGGCCGGCCGGATCACCGGGCACGGGCGGGCCATGGCGGCGCTGCCGCTGCACCCGCGGCTGGCGCACATGCTGCTGGAAGCCGGCCCCCGGGCGGCAGAGCTGGCCGCCCTGCTGGCCGAGCGCGACCCGCTTGGCGGGGCGGGCGCCGATCTGGCCCTGCGCCGGGCCGCCCTCGCCGATCCGGCGCGCGTCGAGCGCGAGCACGCGGTGGCGGTGAACCGCCCGGCGCTGGCGCGCATTCGCGCCGAGGCAAAGCGGCTGGCGCGGCTGGTGCGCGAGCACCCCGATGCCGGGCTGGGATGGGCCGGGATGGCCGCCCTGGCCTACCCCGACCGCATCGGCCTGCGCCGCCCCGGCGCGGCGCCGCGCTGGCTGCTCTCGGGCGGGCGCGGAGCGGTGATGGACGAAACAGACCCGCTGGCCGGCGCGCGGCTGATCGTGGCCACCGACCTGGACGGCGCGGGACGCGAGGCCCGCATCCGCCAGGCCGCGGCACTGGGAGAGGCGGAACTGCGCGCGCTGTTCGGCGCGCGGATCGCCTGGCATGAAAGCTGCGAATGGTCGCGCCGCGAACGGCGGGTGGTGGCACGCCGGCAGGAGCGGCTGGGCGCCCTGGTGCTGGCCGAACGCAACTGGAAGGACGCCCCGCCCGAAGCTCTGGCCCGGGCCGCGCTCGAGGGGGTGCGGGCCCTCGGCCTGCCGATGAGCCCCGCCGCTGCGCGTTTCCGCGCCCGGGTGGAACTGGCCCGCGCCGAAGGGGCGGCACTGCCCGAGATGTCGGACGAGGCGCTGCTGGCACGGGCCGAAGAATGGCTGCTGCCGCATCTGTCAGGGGTGCGCAGCGAGGCCGACATCCGCGCCCTCGACCTGCTGGAGCCGTTGCGCGGCCTGCTGGACTGGTCGCAGAGGCAGCTGCTCGACAGGCTGGCCCCGCCCCATTTCACCACCCCGCTCGGCCGCAAGGTGCCGATCGACTACGACGGCGAAGTGCCCGGGATCTCGGTGCGCCTGCAGGAAATGTTCGGCCTCGACCGCCACCCGCAGGTGGCCGGGCGCCCCTTGCGCATCACGCTGCTGTCACCGGCCGGGCGCCCCTTGCAGACCACCATGGACCTGCCCGGCTTCTGGGCCTCGTCCTACCGGGAGGTGCGCAAGGAGATGCGCGGGCGCTACCCCAAACACCCCTGGCCCGAAGATCCCGCCCAGGCCGACCCCACCTTGCGGGCCAGGCCGAGAAAGAGGTGAACGGCGAGGCCGCGACGGCCATGTGCGCCGGGCTGCCAGCGGAACATTGCCTGACAGAAGCAAGGCCTTCCGGCGCGCCGCGATCGCCCCTGCCTATTTCGCCCAGGGGCCGTGCTGGCCGGTGCCCCCGTCGATGCGCTCGAAACCGTGAGCGCCGAAGAAATCGCGCAAGGCCTGGATCAGGTCGGTGGTGCCGCGCGGCTGGCGCATGGTGTCGAGCCAGGCCAGCGCCGCCGAAAAGGCCGGCACCGGCAGGCCGGCAAGCGCGCCGCGGGCAACGGTGCGGCGCAGGGCCGGGGCAGCGGCGGCCAGCATCCGGGCGAAATCCGGCGCGAAGATCAAAAGCCCGTGCGGCAGCCCCTGGCGGGCGGCGGCGGCCATGTCGTTGAGCAGGCCCGAACGGATGATGCACCCCGCCCGCCAGATCTCGGCGATGGTGGCCAGGTCGAGGTTCCAGCCGTATTCCTCGCTGGCCGCCTGCAGCAGGCTGAAACCCTGGGAATAGGCAACGACCCTGGCCGCCAGCAGGGCCTGTTCCAGATCGTCGTCGGAGAGGGCGGGCGCGCCTTCGCCCGAGGGCGCGGCCCCGGCCAGGATGGCGGCCCCCGCCGCCCGCGCCTCGCGCGCCGCCGACCAGGAGCGTGCGCCCACCGCCGCCTCGATGGTCGAGGCCGACTGGCCCAGCGAGAGCGCCTCGATCACCGTCCAGCGGCCGGTGCCCTTCTGGCCGGCGCGATCGACGATCATCTCCACCATCGGCCGGCCGGTGAGAGGGTCGGTGGCGCGGAGCACTTCGGCGGTGATCTCGACGAGGTAGGACTGCAAGGGCCCCTCGTTCCAGCGGGCGAACAGCCCGGCGATGCGCTCCGGCGCGCGCCTGTCCCCATCGCGCAGCAGGCCGTAGACCTCGGCGATCAGCTGCATGTCGGCGTATTCGATGCCGTTGTGCACGGTTTTCACGAAATGCCCCGCCCCGTCGGGGCCCAGCAGGGCGGCGCAGGGCCGGCCCTCGTATTTCGCGGCGATGGCCTCGACGATGTCGCGGATCGCCTCGTAGCTTTCCGCCTGCCCGCCGACCATGATCGAGGGGCCGTGACGCGCGCCCTCCTCGCCGCCCGACACGCCCATGCCCAGGAAGGCCAGCCCCGCCTTGCGCAGCTCGGCCTCGCGGCGGCGGGTGTCGTGGAAATTGGCGTTGCCGGCGTCGATGATCATGTCGCCGGGCTCCAGCAGGGGCCTGAGCCGGGCGATCACCGCATCCACCGGCGCGCCGGCCTTGACCATCACGATGACGGCCCGCGGAGGCTGCAGGGCGGCGACAAGGGCCTGAGGGCTTTCGGCGGCGATCAGGTTTTCCGCCAGATCGCCGGCGGAGGAGACGAACTCTCCGATGCGCTCCGTGGTGCGGTTGTAAACCGCCACGGCAAAGCCCTTCTCGGCGATGTTCAGGGCCAGGTTGGCCCCCATGACACCCAGCCCGATCAGCCCGATTCTCGCTGTTTTCATGGGTTTGCGCCTCCCGGTTGCGTGCGCCCACCTTACGCCAGCCCGCCGAAGTGGCAAGCCGTGCCTTCCCTTCCGTCCGGAAAGACCGCTTCAGCGGGCGCCCTCAGCCCTCGAGGCACCAGCGCATGATCGCCTTTTGCGCGTGCAGGCGGTTTTCGGCCTCGTCGAAGATCACCGACTGGGGGCCGTCCATCACCGCCGATGTGGCCTCTTCGTCGCGGTGCGCCGGCAGGCAGTGCATGAACAGCGCATCCGGCCTGGCAGCGGCCATCAGCCTCTCGTTCACTTGGTAGGGGCGCAGCAGCTTGTGGCGGCGCTCGCGGGCGGACTGGGCATCGTGCATCGACACCCAGGTGTCGGTGACCACCAGATCGGCCCCCTCGACCGCCTTGAGCGGGTCGCGCTCGATTTCCACCTTCACGCCCTTCGAACGGGCGAATTCGACGAACTCGGGCTCGGGGTCCAGTGCGGGCGGGCCGGTGAAGGTGAAATCGAAGCCGAACTGGCCGGCGCCGTGCAGGAAGGAGGCGCAGACATTGTTGCCGTCGCCCGACCACACCACCTTGCGCCCGGCGATCGGGCCGCGGTGCTCCTCGTAGGTCATCACGTCGGCCATGATCTGGCAGGGGTGGGTGCGGTTGGTGAGCCCGTTGATCACCGGCACCGTGGCGTGTTCGGCCATTTCCAGGAGCGTCGCCTCCTCGAAGGTGCGGATCATGATCATGTCCACGTAGCGCGAGAGTACCCGGGCGGTATCGGCGATGGTCTCGCCATGGCCCAGCTGCATGTCGGAGCCCGAGAGCACCATCGTCTGGCCGCCCATCTGGCGCGCGCCGACGTCGAAGGAGACGCGGGTGCGGGTAGAGGGCTTTTCGAAGATCAGCGCCACCATGCGCCCGGCCAGCGGCTGCTCGTCATCGGGGGCGCCCCTGGGCCGGCCGGCGCGGGCCTTCTTCATGGCGATGGCGTCATCGATGATGGCCCGCAGGGCGGCGGCGTCGGTCTTGTGCAGGTCGAGAAAGTGATTCATGTCAGGTCTTTCTGGCAGGGGGTGCGAGGGGCTGCCCGCCCCTCTTGCCCCCGATCGGATCGGGGGCAATTCACCCCGGGGATATTTGCGAGGCGTTGAAAGGTCATGCCTCGGCGCGCAGACGGTGCGCGGCGCGGCCGAGCCGGGCGACGGCCTCGGCGATTTCGTCGTCGGTGATGACAAGCGGGGGCAGCAGACGCACCACGTTGTCGGCGGCGGGGACGGTGAGGATCTGCTCGTCATGGCCGGCCCGCACCACATCGGTGTTGGGCACCTTGCAGACGATCCCCAGCATCAGGCCCTGGCCGCGGACCTGCGCGAAGATCTGCGGGTGCTCGGCCACCAGCCCCTCGAGGCCCTGGCGCAAGAGCCCCGCCTTGCGCCTCACCCCGGCCAGGAAGGCCGGATCCGAGACGGTTTCCATCACCTTCAGCCCCACGGTGCAGCCCAGCGGATTGCCGCCATAGGTGGAGCCGTGGGTGCCCGCGACCATGGCCGAGGCGGCGGCCTCGGTGGCCAGCACCGCGCCCAGCGGGAAGCCGCCGCCGATGCCCTTGGCGACCATCATGATGTCGGGCGCGATACCGGCCCACTCATGGGCGAACAGCCGACCCGTACGGCCCATGCCGCACTGCACCTCATCGAAGATCAACAGCGAGCCGGTGGCATCGCACAGCGCGCGCAGGCGCTGCAGGAAGGCATCGGGGGCGGGGCGGATGCCGCCCTCGCCCTGGATCGGCTCGATGATCACCGCGGCGGTGGTTTCGTCGATCGCGCCCTCGATCGCGGCCATGTCGGCGAAGGGCAGGTGGCGGAAGCCGGGCAGCAGCGGGCCGAAACCCGCGGTGAGCTTCTCGCTGCCGGCGGCCGAGATGGCGGCAATCGAGCGACCGTGGAAGGCGCCCTCGAAGGCGATGATTTCGCTGCGCTCGGGCCGGCCGGCGCCATGCCAGTGCCGGCGCGCCATCTTCACCGCCAGTTCCAGCGCCTCGGTACCGGAGTTGGTGAAGAACACCGTGTCAGCGAAGGTTTCCTCCACCAGCCGCTCGGCCAGCGCCTGCTGGGCGGGGATCTGGTAGAGGTTGGAGACATGCCACAGCTTCGCCGCCTGTTCGGCAAGCGCGGCCACCAGCGCCGGATGGGCATGGCCCAGGGCGTTGACGCCGATGCCGGCGCCGAGGTCGAGAAAGCGGCGGCCGTCGGCCTCCTGAAGCCAGCAGCCTTCGCCCTTCACGAAGGCAAGCGGTGCGCGGTTGTATGTGGGCAGGACAGGAGGGATCATCGGCAGGTCCTAACAATGGAAGCCCAACTGGTGCCAAAGGCGGGCGGGCAAGTCAACGATTTCAAGGTGGTGTGCCGGCCGGGCACGGCGGGACGCGCGGCGTCAGGCGCAAAAGCGTCGGCGTCGGGGGGTGGGGTAATATGCGGGACCCTGCGTCATGGGGCGGGCATAGCGCGCCCCGGCGGGGATGTCCAGCATCCCCAGCATCCTGCCGGTGGTCAGTGGCCGTAGACCGGCGGGCGCTTCCCGGGGCCGCCGTCGGCTTCGGTCTCGAAGGTGGTGTGGCGGATGCCGAACTCCTTTTCCAGCAGCGACCGCGCCTCGGCCTTGATCTCCAGCGAGCGCTCCCAGTCGGGTTCGGCGATCACCAGATGGGCCTCGAAGGCAGGCTCGTGCTCTCCCATCTGCCACAGATGTGCGTGGTGAACCGAGGCGATGCCGTCGATCTCACGCAGCCGCGCAACCACCTTCGTGGCGTCGATCTCGGGCGGGCTGCCCAGCATCAGGATGCGGATCACGCCGCGGATCTCGGCGAAGGACTGCCACAGGATGTAGCCGGCGATCAGCAGGGTGACGGCGGGGTCGATCAGCCACCAGTCCCACAGGATGATGGCCGTGCCAGCGACGATCACCGCCACCGAGCCCAGCGCATCGGCCACGTTGTGCAGGAAGGCGGCGCGGATGTTTACCGAGGTCTTCGACAGGGTGAAGGTGAGCATGGCGGTGGCCACGTCGACGACCAGCGCCACCCCGGCCACGATCACCACCATCCAGCCGTCCACCCCCTGCGGCTCGATGAAGCGCATCACCGCCTCGTAGACGAGGTAGAGGCCGATCACGATCAGCGTGGTATAGTTGATCAGCGCCGCCACCACCTCGGCCCGGCCGTAGCCGTAGGTCATTTCCGCATCGGCCGGACGGCGGGCGATCATGCGCGCCCCGAAGGCGATGATCAGGGCGATGGCATCGGAAAAGTTGTGCAGCGCATCGGCGATCAGCGCCAGCGAGCCGGCCAGGATGCCCCCCACCACCTGCACCCCGGTGAGCACCAGGTTGACCCCGACTGCCAGCGCCACGCGGCGGTCACCCGCCCTGGCGTCGATGTGATGGTGATGCCCGTGTCCCGCCATGCGCCTGCTCCGGTTGAATCCTGCCTGCGTCCCACTTAATGTCTCCAATGACTATAGATTCAAGGGGAAAACACGGATGTACTCGATCGGGCAGCTGTCGCGGCGCACCGGGGTGAAGGTGCCGACCATCCGCTACTACGAGCAGACCGGCCTGATGCCAGAGCCCGAGCGCACCGCGGGCAACCAGCGCCGCTATGGCGAGGAGGGGCTGGAGCGGCTGGCCTTCATCCGCCACGCGCGCGACCTCGGCCTGTCGATCGCGGCCATCCGCGACCTCATCGAGCTGAGCGGCGATGCCGGCACGCCGTGCAACCGCGCGCACGAGATTGCCTGCGAGCATCTGGCCGACATCCGCCAGCGGATCGAACAGCTGCAGCGGCTGGAGCGCGAACTCAGCCGGATCGCCGCCTCATGCGATTCCGGCACCGTCGGCGAATGCATGGTGCTGAGCGCAATCACCCGCCACGAGATGTGCGCGGGCGAGCACTGAGGCCCGGCCCCCGCCTCAGGCCTTGAGCCGGTAGCCGGTGCGGAACCAGTACCAGCAAAGCCAGACCACCCCGGCGATCGTGCCCGCCAGCACCGCGATACCCAGCCAGGGCGAGCTGTCGGAACGGCCGATCATCCCGTAGCGCACCCCGTCGATGAGATAGAAGATCGGGTTGAGGTGGGTCAGCGTGCGCACGGCCGGCGGCAGGTTCTCCACCGAATAGAAGGTGCCGGAAAGAAAGGACAGCGGCGTGATGATGAAATTGGTGATCGCCGCCATGTGATCGAACTTCTGGGCGAGGATCCCGGCGATGACGCCCAGCCCGCCCAGCAGCAGGCCGGCCAGCACCACGAAGGACAGCGCCCACAGCGGGTGCGCCAGCCCCGAGCCCGCGAAAACCGCCATCACCACCCAGACCACGGCCGCCACCATCAGCCCGCGCCCCACCGCCCCCGCGAGGTGCCCGATCACCAGCTCGCCCGGCGAGAGCGGCGGCATCAGGGTATCGACGATATTGCCCTGCACCTTGGCGGTCATGATCGAGGAGGAGGAGTTGGCGAAGGCGTTCTGGATCACCGACATCATCAGGATGCCGGGGGCCAGGAACTGGATGAAGGGCACCCCCATCACCTGCCCGCGCGCCGGGCCGATGGCGAGCGCGAAGATGGTGAGAAACAGCGCCGCGTTGACCACCGGCGCCATGACCGTCTGCTTCCAGATCTTCAGGAAGCGGAGAACCTCGCGCGCCGACAGCGTCCACAGGCCCAGCCAGTTGACGCGGCCGAAACGCCGGATGCCCATTTCGCCTGTCTTGCCCATTCTCTTCTCCGTTCCCATATATCACAGCAGCATGACGCGACCCTTGTATCCCGATGCGCGGGGCGATTAGAATAGGGGCGACGAAAAACGCTGCGCGGCCCCGGAACGCCCGGGCCGTTTGCATTTTGGGGAATTGCCATGTCCTGGACCGACGAACGTGTCGAACTGCTGATTAAGCTGTGGAGCGAAGGCCAGTCGGCCAGCCAGATCGCCAAGGAGCTTGGCGGCGTGACCCGCAACGCGGTGATCGGCAAGGTGCACCGGCTGGGGCTGTCGAACCGCTCTGCCTCGGGGGCGGCGCCTGCCAAGCCCGCGCCCCGGGAAAAGCCGGCCGCCAAGGGCGAGGCCCGCCCCAAGCCCGCGCCCGCCGAGACCCAGGCCGCGCCGGAGCCCGCGCCCGAAGCCGAGCCCGCGCAAAAGCCGGCCACGCCCGCGCGCCGGACGATCATCCCCGCCGGCCAGCCGCTGCCGCCGCAGCCCTCGGCCAACGAGATCAGCCCCGAGGCGCTGGCCAATGTCCGGGAAGTGGAAAAGAAGGCCAAGAAGATCAGCCTGATGGAGCTGACCGAGCGCACCTGCAAATGGCCGATCGGCGATCCGGCCACCGACGAGTTCTGGTTCTGCGGCCTCGCCGTTCAACCGGGCAAGCCCTATTGCGAAGCCCATGTGAGCGTGGCCTTCCAGCCGATGTCGAGCCGGCGCGACCGGCGCAGGTAAGCTTCTTTCCGGCGCCGTGCCCGGGCCTCATCGGGGTGATCTTCCGCACCGGCTGGCGGATCCGGCCGTGAGCGGCGGATTGAGCCTCCCGCCCCCCTGCCCTATACCGCGCCCATGAGCACCAATCCCCCCGATCTGCGTCCCGACCGCGCCCGCGCCCGCACGCCGGACAACCGCCGCGACGGCCAGCCCGCCATCGGCATGGTATCGCTCGGCTGCCCCAAGGCGCTGGTGGACAGCGAGCGCATCCTCACCCGGTTGCGCGCCGAGGGCTATGCCATCTCGTCCAGCTACGAGGGCGCAGATGCGGTGATCGTCAACACCTGCGGCTTTCTCGATTCGGCCAAGGCCGAAAGCCTGGAGGCGATCGGCGAGGCACTGGCGGAAAACGGGCGGGTGATCGTCACCGGCTGCCTCGGCGCCGAGAAAGACTACATCACCGGGGCGCACCCTTCGGTTCTGGCGGTGACCGGCCCGAACCAGTACGAAGCGGTGCTCGACGCGGTGCATGCCGCGGTGCCGCCCTCGCCCGACCCATTCGTCGACCTGCTGCCCCCCGCGGGGGTAAAGCTGACCCCCCGCCATTTCAGCTATCTGAAGATTTCCGAGGGCTGCAACCACAAGTGCCGCTTCTGCATCATCCCCGACATGCGCGGACGGCTGGTTTCGCGCCCGGCGCGGGCGGTGCTGCGCGAGGCCGAAAGACTGGTGGAAGCGGGGGTGAAGGAGCTGCTGGTGATCAGCCAGGACACCTCGGCCTATGGCACCGACTGGAAGGAACGCCCCGAGAAGGCACCGATCATCCCGCTGGCGCGCGAGCTGGGAAGCCTCGGGGCCTGGGTGCGGCTGCACTACGTCTATCCCTACCCCCATGTGCGCGAGCTGATACCGCTGATGGCCGAGGGGTTGATCCTGCCCTATCTCGACATCCCCTTCCAGCATGCCCACCCCGACGTGCTCAGGCGCATGGCGCGGCCGGCGGCCTCGGCAAGGGTGCTGGACGAAATCGCCGCCTGGCGCGAGATCTGCCCCGAGATCACCCTGCGCTCGACCTTCATCGTGGGTTTTCCCGGCGAGACGGAGGAAGAGTTCGAAACCCTGCTGGAGTGGCTCGACGAGGCGCAGCTCGACCGGGTGGGCTGCTTCAAGTACGAAAACGTCAAGGGTGCGCGCTCCAACGCCCTGCCCGGCCATGTGCCCGAGGAGGTGAAGCAGGAGCGCTGGGAGCGTTTCATGGAAAGGGCGCAGGCAATCTCGGCGGCGAAGCTGGCGAAAAAGGTCGGGAAACGGCTGCCCGTGATCGTCGACGAGGTGGATGACGAGGGCGCCACCTGCCGCACCATGGCCGATGCCCCCGAGATCGACGGCAACCTGTTCATGGACGAGGGCTTCGAGGGGCTTTCCCCCGGCGACATCGTGACCGTCGAGGTGGAGGAAGCGGGGGAGTACGACCTGTGGGGAAGGGCAGTCGGGCGCTAGAGCCCGGTATCATGCCCCTTCAGGGGCCGACCGCAGACCGAAAAAACGGCCCGGCCATTTCCCGCCCGGGCCGCAGTCAGGGAGGAGAAACCCCGCCTCAGTCGCGTTGGAGACGGGCGAAGAGGTGGCCGTTGCGGCAATAGCGTGGCGCCGACCCGGCGCCATGGGCGTGATCGGCCAGCCACTGCGCACAGTCATCGGAGCTTTCGCAGCGGGTGCAGCGCAGCACCGCACTGCGGTAGGCCTCGGCACTCAGCCGGCCCTCGGCCATCGCTTCACCGATATCGACATGGCGCGCCCGCGCCATCCTGCCGACCAGTGCCGCATGGCGGTCAATTTTTTCGTATGTCAGCATCTCAACCTCGCAGTCTGCCTGGGCAAAGCGACAACCGTTGCAGGCGCAACGTTAGCCAGAACCCCGATCAATGCCTTGATTTCGATCAAGCTGCCCGTCGTCAGCCGAACAGAACCACCACCCAGGCCACGCCGCCGGCGATCGCGGTCACCGCCACCGCTGCGCTGGCCGCATCCTTCGCCTGGCGGGCCATCGGGTGGTTTTCGGTGGAGATGTAGTCGATCGCCCGCTCGATCCCGGTATTCATCAGCTCGGCAGCCAGAACCAGCACGCCCAGCACCAGGACCAGGGCCCGTTCCCAGGCGGCCAGTTCAAGCGACAGCGCCGCGGTGGCGGACACCACGTTGACCCAGAACCACATCTGCAGGCTCGGTTCATTGCGCCAGCAATGCAGCCATCCCGCCCAGGACCAGATGCAACGGTTTCTAAACCGCCCCCATTCGCGCTTCAGCATCTCCCCTCCCCTGTTTCTCGCGCAGGTTCGGGGCAAATCTAGCCGACAGTTTCAGGGCGCGCCACCGCTGCGTGCACATGCGCGATCAGGGCGGTGAATTCCTCGCGGTTGCGGCAAAATCCCGGGGTATCGGCGGCGGGCCGTTCGCATTCGGTCAGCCACAGGATGCAATCCCCCGGATGGGCGCATTCGCGGCAGCGTGCCGCCATCTCCTGCAGTTCGCTAAGGGTGATCGCACCCGCGCGCACCATGGCCTCGAGGCTTACACCCAGGGCATCGGCCATGCCGCGCATCAGGCTGGGCATGGAGTGGATGTTCTCTGTCATGGGCAATCCCCCTGGCTGATGGCGGCAACCAAGCACAGGCCGGAGAGTCGCGCCTTGATCGGAGTCAAACAGGCGGATTTCCGCCCGCCACCGCACCTCGCCCCCCTCATCGCGGCAATTGCCCACCCTGCCCGGCGCGTCCCGAAGCGGCTGATATTTCGAGGACCTGGCGCCGGTGGTGGCGGATCAATGGAGCGGGGGGCTGGCGCATGTCGCGTCTGATCGGGTGCGCCTGTTTGCGCAACGACAGGGCAGGGGACCGCCCGGGTGGGCGCGAATGCGCCCGCCGAGGGGACGGGCGGGCGCATGCCCGGGCCGCAAGCGCGCCCCGGGCGAAACGAATGCAGTCAAACACGACATGCCATATACTGGCCCCATGTTTACAATCGAACACGAATTCGACGCCACCGT
>WFPZ01000312.1 GCA_015487335.1 Paracoccaceae bacterium | reverse complement strand
AGGCCAACGATGGCGGCGGTCAGCACGACCCAGTCAACGGTCACGGCGCCGTCTTCGTCGCGCTTGAAGTTGTTGAACAGCTTGAACAGTTTCATTTGTCCCTCCGGTATGCTCATTGCTCGTTTCCACATGACCTCGTCGGATCCGGTGGCCGTTGGTTGCGCTGGCCTGTCTCCGTCTTGGTATGTGGATATATGGCCGTTGGATTGGGGCGAGAGTTTGGCGCGCTTCGTACAATTTTGTAGTGGCGGCAAAAACTGCGAATTTTTTATATAAATACCTGAAATTAATGGATAAATTTTTTATATCGAAGAGTGGATTCAGGTGCCGGGGGCGCAAGGTTTTCCTTTCCGTGCGGGGCCGGGGGCGCCCGCGGAACAGAAAACTGGCCTTGAGAGTCGAAATTTGCGATGAATCCTCCATAACGAAAGAGGCAGAGCAGCCCTCATGAAGCGGTATTTCCGAATAATGATTCCGGCACTTCTGCTGTGCCTGCCGGTCGGGCTGCGCGCCCAGCAGGCCGCGCCTTTCCCCGATTTCACCTTCAAGCGCGTCAAGCCTCCTCCCCCGGGGGCGGCGCCGCGCATCACGGTGCAGATCGCGCCGCCTTCGCCCACGGCGCCTTCCGCCCCCGGGCCGTCCTCGCCCCCGAAGGCTGCGGGCGAGGATTACGCCTGGTTCTGGGAGGGCGTATCTCCCAGCCTTCAGGCGGCCGGTCCGGGCCGGCTGGAGCGTGCCGTCAGGCAGCTGGCCATGGCGCCCGCCGGTTCGGCGCCGCCCGTGCCCCGCCTGCAGGATCTGCAGGATATCGTGGCCCGCCACGGGGCGGCGCTTTTGCTGTCCACCGTCGGCACCCGGGTGTCTCCGGCCTTCGCGCTGGCGGTCATGGCGGTTGAATCGGGCGGACGGCCGGAGGCGGTCAGCAAGGCGGGCGCGCGCGGCGTGATGCAGCTTCTGCCCGCCACCGCGGCCCGGTTCGGGGCGGATGACCCGCTCGATGCGGCACAGAACATCCGCGCAGGCGTGGCCTATCTCGACTGGCTGATGCAGGAGTTCGGCGGCGATCCGGTGCTGGTGCTTGCCGCCTACAACGCCGGGGAAAACGCGGTACGCCGCTACGACGGGGTGCCGCCCTTTGCCGAGACCCGCGCCTATGTGCCCAGGGTTCTGGCCGCGTGGACGGTGGCGCGCGGCCTGTGCATCACGCCGCCCGAACTGATATCGGACGGCTGCGTTTTCGCCGTCAGGGAAGTGAGAAATGAAGAACGATAACGCCAATGGCCGCATCAAGCCCCTGGTTCTCGACGTGGACGGCACGTTTCTGAAGACGGACATGCTGTACGAGTGCTTCTGGGCCGGGCTCGGCAAGGATCCGCTGCGTGTCCTGAGCCTGAGCTTCAGGCATCTCAACGATCCGGCCCGCCTCAAGCACGAGCTGGCCAGGGTGGCCCGGCTGCGCACCGACCTGCTGCCGACCAACCCCGAGATCGAGGCCCTGGCCGAACGGAGCAGCGCCGCGGGGCGCGAGGTGGTGCTGGCTTCGGCCTCCGACCGCATGCTGGTGGAACGCCTCGCCGCCGATCACGGGATCACCGCGCGTGTTTACGCCTCGGACGGGGAAACCAACCTCAAGGGGCGCACCAAGGCCGAGGCCCTGATCGCGGCCTATGGCGAGAACGGTTTCGACTATGCCGGAGACAGCCGGGCCGACCGCCCCGTCTGGGAGAGGGCGGAAAACGTGCTGATCGTCGGCAGGAAGCCCCGGATCGAGCGGGAGCTCACCGCCATGGGCAAGAACGTCACCCGCTTCGAGGGCGGCTGGCGCCTGCGCGATCTTGTGCGCGCCCTGCGTCCGCACCAGTGGGTGAAGAACGTGCTCTTGCTGCTGCCGATGCTGGCGGCGCATGATTTCACGCTCGAGACCCTGATTCTGGTTGTCCTTGGCATGGTGGCCTTCTCGTTTGCGGCCTCCTCGATCTACATCATCAACGACCTGCTGGATCTGGAGGCCGACCGCCTGCATCCCACCAAGCGCCACCGCCCCTTTGCCAGCGGGGCGGTGCCCATATCGGTGGGCATGGCGAGTTTCGTGGTGCTGGCCCTGACGGCGCTGGCGCTGGGGGCGGCGCTGGGCTGGGCCTTCCTTGGCGTGCTGGTCGTCTACATGCTGGCCTCGCTGGCCTATTCGCTGAAGCTCAAGCGGATGCGCTGGATCGACATCGCCATGCTTGCGTCTCTTTATACCTTGCGCGTGGTCGCGGGGGCGGCCGCGGGGCAGGTAGAGGTTTCGGGCTTCATGCTGGCCTTCATCTACCCGATCTTCTTCACCCTGGGCTGCGTGAAGCGGATGACGGAACTCACCCTGGCCGACAGCGAGGAACGCCTGCCGGGGCGGGGCTATGCACGCTCGGACAGAGGCGATCTGCTGAACATGGCCATTCTCGGCACGGTGGCGGCGGTGCTGATCTTCTTCTTCTACACGCTCTCCGAACAGGCACGCACGCTCTACCCCACGCGATGGATCCTGTGGCTGGCGATGATTCCGATCACCGCCTGGCTGATTCGCATGGTGCGGCTGGGCTACTTCGGCAAGCAGGACTACGATCCGATCGTCTTCGCCATGCGCGACAAGCGCGGGATCGGCCTGCTGCTCATCACCCTGTCGCTGATGTT
>WFPZ01000311.1 GCA_015487335.1 Paracoccaceae bacterium | reverse complement strand
GTGACCGAGGGCTGGAAGGATACGCCCGAGGGCAAGGGCTTTCTGCCGACCGCCATTGCCGAGGCCGAGATCGCGCTGAAACACGCCGGGCTGATGATGCAGCAGCCCGACAATCTGGAGTGGCTCAAGACCCACGCCGGCCATGTGCTGCATGCCATCGACCCCGGCGCCATCGAGGGCGGGCCCGGACTGGGCTACGGGGTTCTGGCCGCTGCCGCCGGAACGGCCAAGCACATCGGCCTTGCCGCCGCTTCGGAGGATGCCAGCGACAACGTCAAGCTGCATGCCACCCATGTGGCCGCCAGCGCCAACAACACCGTGGACCGGGTGGCCGAGATGAAGGCGCTGATCGAGAAGATCATGGCCGCCACCAGCGCTTCCGAGGCCGCCGCGGAAGCGAAAAAGCTGCAGGAGCATGCCCGCCAGCTTCTTGAAGGGCGCGATGCCAATGGCGATGGCACCGTCGGCTGGCAGAAGGGCGAGGGCGGGCTGAACACCGCCGCCATGCACATGGAGCTGATGCGCAAGGGCGAGGGGCTCTGAGGCGAAGACGCTCTTCGAAAAGAAGAAAGGCCGCCCTCGGGCGGCCTTTTCCTTTTCTTTCCCGGTTCCGGGATTGTGGCGGAACTCCGGGCTCAGCCCTGGCGGGCCTTGAACCGGCGCTGCGTCTTGTTGATCACGTAGACGCGGCCCTTGCGGCGCACGACGCGGCAGTCGCGATGCCGGCTCTTGAGCGAGCGGAGCGAGTTTCTGACCTTCATGGTCCTCTCCTCATTCATGCGGCGCCGGGCGCCTTGAAACTTCTGCCCGCGAAGGGCGGTGGTGGGCGTAACTGGGATCGAACCAGTGACCCCTACGATGTCAACGTAGTGCTCTACCGCTGAGCTATACGCCCGATTGATGCAGTGCCCCATGCCCCGCCGCAGGACGTGCCAAACGACAAGACGCGGGGGCTCCCGCGTCGGCCCGCTGGTCTATAAAAGGAGTCGCCTCCGCTTTCAAGGGCTTTTGGCGGGCTGGCAAATCCCGTTATATTTGCCGGTGAAGGAGCAGGAATGACAGGCGAGCCATTTCAACTGACATTGCCGCAAAGGCGCACCACCTCGGTGGTCTTTGCCTCGCCGCACAGCGGCCGCGGCTATCCGGAGGGGTTCCTGCGGCGTTCGGTTCTGAACAGGCGCGAGATCCGCTCGTCGGAAGATGCCTTCGTGGACGAACTCTTCGCCGCCGCGCCGCGCTTTGGCGCGCCGCTGCTGGCCGCCACCTTCCCGCGCGCCTATGTGGACCTCAACCGCAGCAGCGACGAGCTGGACCCGGCCCTGATCGAGGGGGTGGCGAAAGGGGCGATCAACCCGCGGGTGGCGTCGGGGCTTGGGGTGATTCCCAGAGTGGTGGCCAATGGCCGCGCCATATATCGTGGCAAGCTGCCCCGTGCGGAGGCCGAGGAGCGGCTGAAGAAGGTCTGGCAGCCCTATCACCGCAGGCTGGCCGAACTGCTGGGCGAAAGCCACGCGATGTTCGGGGAGGCGATCCTGATCGATTGCCACTCCATGCCGCATGAGGCGATCGAAGCGATCAGCCGCGGCCGGGCGGGGCCCGACATCGTGCTGGGTGACAGGTTCGGGGCCTCCGCCGACGGCCGGATCACCGACCGGATCGAGGCCGCTTTCGCCGGGGCCGGGCTGAAGGTCGTGCGCAACGCCCCCTTCGCCGGGGCCTTTACGGCCCAGCACTACGGGCGGCCTTCGCGCAACCAGCACGTGGTGCAGGTGGAGATCGACCGTTCTCTCTACATGGACGAATCGCGCCTTCGCCCCAATGGCGGCTTTGCGGAGCTGCAGAAGCTGCTTTCCGGGGTAATCGCCGAGATCGCCTCCATCGGGCGAAAACGTCAGCCCCTGGCTGCCGAGTAGCCCCGGGCCTCAGCGCAGCGCGCGCCCCTTCACGATCGCGTCGGGGCCGAATCTTTCGCGAATCCGGTCGGCAGCCTTTTCGGCCTGCAGGCGGCGGGCTTCCTGCGGATCCAGCAGATTGCCGGAGAGGTCCGACATCGCGGCCGGCACCAGCTCGCTCAGCCCGACTCCGATCAGGCGGAAGGGGCCCGGCTCGGCGGCATTGTCGAACAGCTCGCGCGCGGTGCGGTAGATGCGGTCGGCCATCTGGGTGGCATCGCGCAACGAGACGCGCCGGGTCAGCAGCCGGTGGTCGGCGCGCTTGAGCTTCAGCGTCACCACCCGCCCGGCCAGCCCGCGCGCCTTGGCCCGGCCCGAGACCTTCTCGGAGAGCCGCCAGACATGGCCGTCGAGGATTTCCACATCCGAGGTGTCCTCGGCGAAGGTGATTTCGTTGGAGATGGATTTCATCGGCGCATTGGCCGATACGCGCCGCGTATCCCGTCCGCGGGCCAGCTGGTAAAGCCGCTCTCCCATCGCGCCGAAGCGCGCCTGGAGATCTTCCCGCTTCCAGCGCCGCAGGTCGCTGAAGGTGCGGATGCCGGCCTTGTGCAGCGCCTCCTGGGTGGCCCGGCCCACGCCCCAGATCATCCGCACCGGCCGATCGCGCAGGAAGTCCGCCGTTTCCGCCCGCCCGATCACCGAAAATCCGCGCGGCTTGTCGAGGTCGGAGGCCACCTTGGCCAGAAACTTGTTGTGGCTCAGCCCGATCGAGCCGCTCAGGCCCAGTTCATCCTGCATCCGCTTCACCAGCCGCGCCAGCATGACGGCGGGCGGGGCGCCATGCAGCCGCCGGGTGCCGGAAAGGTCGAGGAAGGCCTCGTCGAGGGAAAGCGGCTCCACGTCGGGGGTCAGCTCCTGCATCATCTGGCGGATCTGGCGGGACACCTGCGCATAGACCTTCATGCGCGGGGCGATCACCACCGCATCGGGGCACAGTTTCAGGGCCTGAAACATCGGCATGGCCGAGTGCACGCCGCGCGCCCGCGCGATATAGCAGGCAGTCGAGACCACCCCGCGCCGCCCACCGCCGATGATCACCGGCTTGTCCGCCAGTTCGGGGTTGTCGCGCTTTTCCACCGAGGCATAGAAGGCGTCGCAGTCCATGTGCGCGATGGTCAGGTCGAAAAGCTCGGGATGCGAGACGACCCTGGGGCTGCGGCATCTGGAACAGCGGTTGCCGGAGATGTCCCGGCTCAGGCAATCGCGGCACAGGGCGGGCATTTTCGGTGTTCCTCGCGGCGGGTGTGATCTGCCCCAATATAGCCGGCGGGCAGGCTCGGCGACAGGGCATGCCGCCTCTGGTCAGGTGCCATGCCCTCGTTCCGGCGGCAGATGCGATGTTCAGGCGCGCATCCCGTGGCCGCTCGTGGCCGGGGCCGTTGTTAGGGGATCTTTCCTTTTCGCGCCCGGGAAAAAGGTGCTAGCTTTCTTTGCGCAGGCAGCCCCCGTGGGGGCGAAGAGGCGATCCGGGGCGGCTCTGCTGTTGCCCTGTGGTGGGCGGGCGTGTAATGGTCTGACTTGCAACGCGCTTTCAGGATCGCTGGAAATCTTCGGGCGGCAATGCTCCGTCCGCATCAAGGAGGCAGGAATGAAGACGCGGTTTCACGTGATGACGGCAACCATCCTCGGCGGCGCGCTGGCGGCCGGCATGGCCCATGCCCAGGTCGAGAGCGACGGCTACTACGCCGGCTTCATGGGCGGCTATGCCTGGGGCGGCGATGACAGGGTGGGCCTCAACCCCTCCAGCCCAGGCCTGGGGGTGCTCAGCCAGAAGGGACCGTTCGCCGGCGTGTTCGCCGGGCGCAGCTGGCGCGATGGCAAGCTGCTCGTCTCGCTCGAGGGAGAACTCATGGGCGCCTCGATCCGCGACAGTTTCGTCAACGGCGCCGCTTCCGCCAGCACCCGGATGAACATGGGCGCGGGGCTGCGTTTGCGCATCGGGCACAAGGCCGAGGGCTTCACGCCCTATTTCGCGGTCGGGGTGGCGGTCGGCTGGTTCGACTATCAGGTGACGGACGGGGTGAACAGCATCGATACAAGCTTTTCCACCGAGGGCTACACGATCGCGAGCGGCTGGGAACGTCCGCTGGGCGATGACTGGTCGTACCGGGTGGAATACCGCTACACGTCCTATCGTGGCGTGAAGCTGTCGGACGGCAGCGGAAACACCACCAAGGCAACCCCGCTGGATCAGTCCCTGCGCTTCGGGCTGCTGCAGAAGTTCTGAGCGGGCGCCCGCTCAGCGGTTTGCAGCCGCGATCTCGCGCTGGATATTCAGGACGGCGGCGCGCGGGTCGTCTGCCGTGAGTACGGGGCGGCCGACCACGATGTGATCGGCCCCCGCCGCGATGGCCTCGGCCGGTGTGGCGATGCGCTTCTGGTCGCCCGGGGCGGCCCCGGCCGGACGCACGCCCGGGGTCACGATCAGCCTGCCCGCGGCCTCCGGCAGGGCCCGGATGGCGGCGGCTTCGCGCGGCGAGGCGATCACCCCGTGGGCTCCGGCCTCCATGGCGCGCGCCGCGCGCTCCTGCACGATGTCCTCCAGCGCGCCTTCCCTGATCAGGGCTGCGTCCAGATCGGCGCGGTCGAGCGAGGTAAGGATGGTGACGGCCAGGATCTTCAGCCCGGTTTCGCCTGCGCCCTCCCTTGCCGCACGCACCACCTGGGGGTCGCCGTGCACGGTAAGGAAATCAAGCCCGAACCCGGCGATGCCGCGCACCGCGCGCTCTACCGTGGCGCCGATGTCGAACAGCTTCATGTCAAGAAAGATGCGTTTGCCGTGCTCCTGCTTGAGCTCGTTCGCCAGCGCCAGCCCGCCCCCCGTGAGCATTCCCAGCCCGATCTTGTAGAAGCTTGCCGCATCCCCGATGCGCTCGGCCATTTCCAGCCCTTCCAGCGCGTTGGGCAGATCAAGGGCGACGATCAGGCGGTCATCGGTCATGGCGGGCTCCGTCGGTGGTTCGCCCCTCATAGGGTGTGGCCTTCCGTTCGGCAAGCGCTGGGGCAGGGAGGGGCAACCGCAGGGCGTTTTCCTGCCAGGGCAGACCTTGTGAAGGGGCGGGTCGATCCCCACATAGGAGCCGAGGCCCGACAGGGGTGTGCCGCAGGGGCGGGCATCCGAGAAAACGGGCGCTTTGGAAAGGAGATAGCCGATGAACATGGAAAAGTTCACGGAGCGGTCGAGGGGCTTTCTTCAGGCGGCCCAGACGATCGCGATGCGGGAGAACCACCAGAGACTGGCTCCCGAACATTTGCTGAAGGCGCTGCTGGACGACGAACAGGGGCTGGCGGCCAACCTGATCACCCGTGCCGGCGGTTCGCCCGAGCGGGTGCGCGAGGCGGTCGAGGCCGCGCTGGAAAAGATGCCGAAGGTCACTGGCGACGCCGGCCAGACCTACATGGACCAGCAGACCGTCAAGGTGCTGGACGAGGCAGAGAAGATCGCCACCAAGGCGGGCGACAGCTTCGTGCCGGTCGAGCGCATCCTGACCGCGCTGGCGGTGGTGCGTTCGAAGGCGAAAGAGGCCTTGGAGGCCGGTGCCGTCACTGCCCAGAACCTCAACGCCGCGATCAACGACATCCGCAAGGGGCGCACCGCGGATTCGGCCAGCGCCGAGGACAGCTATGAGGCGCTGAAGAAATACACCATCGACCTGACGGAGCGGGCGCGCGAAGGCAAGATCGACCCGATCATCGGGCGTGACGATGAAATCCGCCGCACCATGCAGGTGCTGAGCCGGCGCACCAAGAACAACCCGGTGCTGATCGGCGAGCCCGGCGTCGGCAAGACCGCCATCGTCGAGGGCCTGGCGCTGCGCATCGTCAATGGCGACGTGCCCGAAAGCCTGAAGAACAAGAAGCTTCTGGCGCTCGACATGGGCGCGCTGATCGCCGGGGCGAAATATCGCGGCGAGTTCGAGGAGCGCCTGAAGGCGGTGCTCAACGAGGTCACTGCCGCGGCTGGCGAGATCATCCTGTTCATCGACGAGATGCACATGCTGGTGGGCGCGGGCAAGACGGAAGGCGCGATGGACGCGGCCAACCTGATCAAGCCGGCCCTTGCGCGCGGCGAGCTGCACTGCGTCGGCGCCACCACGCTGGACGAGTACCGCAAGCACGTTGAGAAGGACGCGGCGCTGGCGCGGCGCTTCCAGCCGGTGATGGTGGAAGAGCCCACCGTGGAGGACACGATCTCCATCCTGCGCGGCATCAAGGAGAAGTACGAGCTGCATCACGGCGTGCAGATCTCCGACAGCGCGCTGGTGGCCGCGGCCACGCTGTCGCACCGCTACATCACCGACCGGTTCCTGCCCGACAAGGCGATCGACCTGATCGACGAAGCTGCCAGCCGGCTGCGCATGGAGGTGGACTCCAAGCCCGAGGAGCTGGACCAGCTTGACCGGCAGATCCTGCAGTTGCAGATCGAGGCCGAGGCGCTGAAGAAGGAGAAGGACAAGGCTTCCAAGCAGCGGCTCGAGAAGCTCGAGAAGGAACTGGCCGAGCTGCAGCAGAAATCGGCCGAGATGACGGCCCAGTGGCAGGCCGAGCGCGACAAGCTGGAAAGCGCGCGCGAGTTGAAGGAACGGCTCGATCAGGCCCGTGCCGAGCTTGACCAGGCCAAGCGCGAGGGCAACCTCGCCCGGGCCGGCGAACTGGCCTATTCGGTGATTCCGGAACTGGAGCGCAAGCTGGCGGAGGCCGAGGCCGAAGAGGCCCACACCGAGCTGGTGGACGAGGCTGTGGGCCCCGAACAGGTGGCCGAGGTGGTCGAGCGCTGGACGGGCATCCCGACCTCCAAGCTTCTGGAGGGCGAGCGCGAAAAGCTGTTGCGCATGGAAGAGGTGCTGGGCCAGCGCGTGATCGGCCAGGAACAGGCCGTGCAGGCTGTCGCCAACGCGGTGCGCCGGGCGCGGGCCGGGCTCAACGACCCGAACCGTCCGCTGGGCAGCTTCCTGTTCCTCGGGCCGACCGGCGTCGGCAAGACCGAGCTGACCAAGGCGGTGGCCGAGTATCTCTTCGACGACGAGCACGCGATGGTGCGTATCGACATGTCGGAATTCATGGAGAAGCACTCGGTGGCCCGTCTGATCGGCGCCCCGCCGGGCTATGTGGGCTATGACGAGGGCGGCGTGCTGACCGAAGCGGTGCGGCGCCGGCCTTATCAGGTGATCCTCTTCGACGAGGTCGAGAAGGCCCACCCGGACGTGTTCAACGTGCTGCTGCAGGTCCTCGATGACGGCGTTCTGACCGACGGCCAGGGCCGTACGGTGGACTTCAAGCAGACGCTGATCGTGCTGACCTCGAACCTCGGCAGCCAGGCGCTCAGCCAGCTGCCCGAAGGGGCCGATTCCAGCGAGGCCAAGCGCGAGGTGATGGAAGCCGTGAGGGCCCATTTCCGGCCCGAGTTCCTGAACCGTCTTGACGAGATCATCATCTTCGACCGGCTGAGCCGCGAAGACATGAAGGGCATCGTCGAGATCCAGATCGGCCTGCTGAAGAAGCGGCTGGCCACGCGCAACATCGACCTGGAGCTGGACGAGAGCGCGCGCCAGTGGCTGGCCGACGAGGGCTACGATCCGGTCTACGGGGCCCGGCCGCTCAAGCGGGTCATCCAGCACACGCTGCAGGATCCGCTGGCGGAAATGCTGTTGGCCGGCGAGATCTCGGATGGCGATACGGTCTCGGTCACGGCCGGCCCCGACGGGCTGGTCTTCGACACCGGCGTCAAGGCCACCCATCGCGCCGAGCCCGACGAGGCAAGGCCGATCCACTGAGGCCCGAAACCCGAAAGCCCCGCCCCATCCGGCGGGGCTTTTTCTGTCTGCCGCTCCGCCCCTTGCGCAGGGCGGCAGGGTGTTCTGCCGCTGGTGGGGCCGGCCTCCAGCGCTTGCCGCTTCGGGCGGAAGTCCGCGCCCGAAAGAGGGCCGAATCCGCCTGGGGCGGGTGCTGCCGCGCGGCGGTTCTCGTCTTGCCCGTTCTTCTGCAGGCGGGTCGTGTTTCGGGTTTCTACAGGATCGTGAGATTTGTTTGTTTGGATTTGAGCCGCCCGGGGACTAATTCATGTGAGCGAACATTGAGGAGGAAGCGATGGCTGGGCGCTGGAAGAATGATCTGAAGTGGTCGGACGTGACGCCGCGAGCGGCATATCTGAACCGGCGGCAACTGATTGCCGGGGCGGCGGGGGCGGCCATGGCCGGGCCGGCGCTGGGCCGCGTGAAGCTGCAGACCGTGCCAAGCCCGTACTCCACCGATCAGACGCCGAATACCTGGGAGCAGATCACCCAGTACAACAACTTTTACGAATTCGGCACCGACAAGACCGACCCGGCGCGCTATGCCGGCAATCTCACCACCGACCCGTGGGCGGTGAAGATCGACGGGCTGGTGGAGCGCCCCGGCACCTACGATCTGGCCGACATCCTGAAGGGCGTCACCCTGGAAGAGCGCATCTACCGCCTGCGCTGCGTCGAGGCCTGGGCCATGGTGGTGCCCTGGGTGGGGTTCGAGCTGAAGACCCTGCTGGACAGGGTGGGCGTGCGCCCTTCGGCGAAATACGTCTATTTCGAAACCCTCGTGCGCCCCGAAGAGATGCCCGGCCAGCGGCGCGGAATACTGGAGTGGCCCTACCGCGAGGGGCTGCGGCTTGACGAGGCGATGCACCCGCTGACGATTCTGGCCACCGGCCTTTACGGCGAGGAGATGCCCAACCAGAACGGCGCGCCGCTGCGGCTGGTGGTGCCGTGGAAATACGGCTTCAAGTCGATCAAGTCGATCGTGCGCATCAGCCTGACCCGCAAGCAGCCGCTGGCGACCTGGAACATGCAGAACCCGCGCGAATACGGGTTCTATTCCAACGTCAATCCCGAGGTCGACCACCCGCGCTGGTCCCAGGCCAGCGAACGCCCGATCGGCGGCGGGCTGTTCGCCAGGCGCAAGCCGACGCTGATGTTCAACGGCTATGCCGACGAGGTGGCGGGGCTTTACGCGGGCATGGATCTGCGCAAGAATTTCTGAAGGACACAAGGCAGACATGACCCCGGTTCAACGCATCAACGGCGCGCTCAGGCGGGTGCCGACATGGCCGCTCTACCTGCTCGCGCCGGTGCCGGCACTGGTCTATCTTTACTGGGGGATCACCAATCAGCTGGGCCCCGACCCGCTGGTGGTGCTGGAGCGTCAGCTCGGGCGCTGGGCCTTGCAGCTGCTCTTGCTGACGCTGCTGGTCACGCCCCTGCGCCGATGGACCGGGATCAGCTTTCTGAAATTCCGCCGGGCGCTGGGGCTTTCGGCCTTCATGTATGTCTGCTTTCACCTGCTGACCTGGTTCGTGCTCGACAAGCAGTTCTTCTGGGACGAGATCCTGCGCGATCTCTACAAGCGGCCCTTCATCGTCATGGGCATGGTCGGATTCGTGCTGCTGGTGCCGCTGGCGCTGACCTCGAACATGGCCGCGATCCGCCGCCTGGGCCCGCTGCGCTGGGGCCGGCTGCACAAGCTCAGCTATGTCGTGGTGGTGCTGGGGGCGGTGCATTTCACCATGGTGCGCAAGGTCTGGGAACTGGACCCGCTGCTCTATGT
>WFPZ01000310.1 GCA_015487335.1 Paracoccaceae bacterium | reverse complement strand
GTCGATCAGGTGGGCCCCGACGTCACCCGCTTCGTGATGCTCACGCGCAAGAACGACGCGCCGCTGGATTTCGATTTCGCGCGCGTGCTGGAGCAGAGCCGCGAAAACCCGGTGTTCTACGTGCAATATGCGCACGCCCGGGTGTGCAGCGTGCTGCGCAAGGCCGCAGCCGCGGGGATTTCGCTGACGGACGAGCCGCAGCTGAACGACGAGGCCGAGTTCGCGGTGGCCCGCAAGCTGGCCGACTGGCCGCGCCAGGTGGAGATTGCCGCGCGCACCCACGAGCCGCACCGCATCGCCTTCTACCTCTACGAGCTGGCCTCCGATTTCCATGCCCTGTGGAACAAGGGCAACGAAAACCCCGCCCTGCGTTTCCTGCAGGAGGGCGACCCGGCCGCATCGGCCGCGAAAATCGCCCTGCCGAGGGCCGTCGCCGTTGTTATTTCCGCAGGTCTTGGTATTCTTGGCGTGACCCCGGCCGAGGAAATGCGCTGACAACAAGCGCAACCGCGGACCCCGGGGCCGTACAGGCAGGAGTATCCGCGTGGGCCGGGCAGCCTGCGCGGGAGCAGTGAGGCAGGTATGGCGGATATCGAATATTCGGATGCCGTGGGCGGGGAATATCCTCCCGCCGGCGTCGGCATGAGCAAGGTGATCAACGCACTCGGGGCGGTGATCTCGGTTTCGCTCCTCGCGGGGGCCGTCTGGTGGGGCTACCAGCTGATGGTGCGCGATGTCTCCGGCGTGCCGGTGATCCGGGCCCTGGAGGGGCCGATGCGGGTGGCCCCCGACGACCCCGGCGGCGTTGCGGCCGATTTCCAGGGGCTCGCGGTGAACAACATCCCCGCCGAGGGCGAGGCCGCGCCGCCCGCCGATCAGGTGGTGCTTGCCCCGCCGCCCACGTCGCTCAGGCCCGAGGATCTGCCGGTGCGCGATCTGCAGATCATCGCCAGCGCAGGAACCGGGCGGCAGACGGAGGAAAAGCCAGCGCCCGAGGTGCCCGAGGCGGCCTCCGGTGCCGAGGCCGGCGCCACGCCCCGGGCGGTGCCCGAAAGCTCTGCGGCCGAAGCCGCGCCCCACGACGGCCCGCCTCATGATGCCGAGGCCGGGCAGGTGGAACTGCTCGACCAGGCGGCGCTGATCGAGGCGGTGGTGCGCGAGGCCATCGGCGCGGGCACGGATACCGCCGGCACCCTGCGCAAGAACGCTGCCGTGGCTGCTCCCGTCCCGGCCGAAGTGCCCGGCCTCAAGCGCTCGCGCCGCCCGGTGCCGCGCCCGGCCGCCCTCGTGGCCGCGAACTCTCCCGCCCGGGCAGGGGCCGCTGCGGCGGTGGTGCCTTCGGGCGAAACTCTCGAGGCTGCGGTTGTCGCCGCGACCATGCCGGCCGCGGTATCTGCGGCCGGCCCCGCAGAGGCGATCCGCATTGTCGATCCGTCTTCCATCCCGCCCGGCACCCGCCTGGCCCAGGTCGGTGCCTTCAACACCCCGGGCGAGGCCGCCACGGAGTGGCAGCGCCTGAGCGCGCTCTTCCCCGAGGCGTTTGCCGGGAAGGGACAGGTGATTCTCGAGGGGCGGATTGGCGGCAGGACCTTCTACCGGCTGCGGGCCGAGGGGTTTGACGATCTGTCCGATGCCCGCCGTTTCTGTGCGCAACTTCTTCGGGGCGGCCACGACAATTGCATTCCCGTGACCGTCCAGTGAGTGGCAGCAGGCGGGGGTGCGGGCCTTTCTCCGCCTCGCCGGCCCCTTCCGGCCGCCCCGCCATTGACAACGCCACCTCCGGGGCCGAGGCTTCCGTCCGCATGAAGGGCAGGGCGGATGTCTGAGGACTTTCAGGAAGACAGGGTAGCCCCGGTGGCCGCGCGGCTTGCCGAGGAGGCGCTGATCGTCGATGTGGACGGCTTCGAGGGGCCGCTCGACCTGCTGCTGACGCTGTCGCGCACCCAGAAGGTGGACCTGCGGAAGATATCTGTGCTTCAGCTGGCCGAGCAGTATCTGGGCTTCGTCGAACAGGCCCGCCGGCTGCGCATCGAGCTGGCGGCCGATTACCTGGTGATGGCGGCCTGGCTGGCCTTTCTCAAGTCGCGCCTGCTGCTGCCGCCCGATCCGGCCGACGAGGGCCCCTCGGGCGACGAGCTGGCCGCGCATCTGGCCTTCCAGCTGGAGCGGCTGGCCGCCATGCGCGAGGCGGCGGCAAAGCTCATGGCCCGCGACCAGAAGGGCCGCGACTTCTTTCCCCGCGGCATCCCCGAGGACGTCACGCGGGTGCGGCGCGTCACCTACACGGCCTCGCTGCTCGATCTGATGCAGGCCTATGCCCGGCTGCGCACCCGCGACGAGTTCCGCCCCCTCGTCATGGACCGCGACCGCATCCTGACCATGGAGCAGGCGCTGGAGCGGCTGCGCGGGATGATCGGCTTTGCCGGCGAGTGGACGGATATCATGTGCTACCTGCCCGAAGGCTGGGGGGGCGATCCGGCCCTGCGCCGCTCGGCCACCGCCGCTACCTTCGCCGCGACGCTGGAACTGGTCAGGGAGGGTGCGATAGAGATACGCCAGGGCGAGACCTTCGCCCCGATCCAGATCAGGAAGAGAGGCGATGGCTGAGGAGCACGAGCAAGAGCCCCGCGAAAGCCTGTTCGAGGCCCCGCCGCTGGCCGAGCAGGAGCGGATGGTGGAGGCGATCCTGTTTGCCAGCGCCGAGCCGGTCTCGGTGGCCGAGCTCAACGCGCGCATGCCCCACGGGGCCGATGCGGCCGCGGCGCTGGAGCTGCTGCGCGCCCGCTACGAGGGGCGCGGGGTGCGGCTGGTGAAGGTGGGCGAAGCCTGGGCGATGCGCACAGCGCCGGATCTGGGCTTCCTGATGCAGAAGGAAACCGTCGAGGTGCGCAAGCTTTCGCGCGCCGCCATCGAGACCCTGGCGATCATCGCCTATCACCAGCCGGTCACCCGCGCCGAGATCGAGGAGATCCGCGGCGTTTCGGTCAGCCGCGGGACCATCGACCAGCTGCTGGAGCTGGAGTGGATCCGCTTCGGCCGCCGCCGCATGACCCCGGGCCGGCCCGTGACCTTCGTGGTCACCGAGGCCTTCCTGGATCATTTCGGCCTGGAAAGCGCCCGCGATCTGCCGGGGCTGAAGGAACTGCGCGCCGCGGGCCTTCTGGACAGCCGCCCGCCGCCGGGGGCGGGCACGCCCGAAGAGGGCGAAGAGGACGGTGCCCAGGACGACATGTTCGGCGGCGAAGGGGCGGGGGAGGACGAATCATGAGGGAGGACGGGAGATGAACCTCGACCGGATCGTCAGCCTGATCCTGCGCCAGCTGCTCCGGCGCCTGATTGGCAAGGGGGTGAATGCGGGCATCGGCATGGCCGCGCGCCGCGGCGGCAAGGGCGAAGGTGGCAAGGGCGGAAAGCCAGGAGAAGACAGGCGCGGAAATGCCGGCGCGGCCGGCCAGGCAGCCCGCCGTGCAAGGCAGGCGGCGCGCCTTCTGCGACGCTTCGGACGTTTCTGACCGTCCGGGCCGGGCGTTTGCGCATGCCCTCTGCCCCCGGCAGGCACGACAGGGGATGCCCGGGCGGCTCAGGCGTCCCGGAAATGCTTTGACAGCTTCAGCCCCTGCCCCTGGTAGTTGGACCTGATCCCCGCGCCATAAAGCGTGCGCGGCACCTGGTACATGCGTTCATAGACCAGCCGCCCCACCACCTGCCCGTGCTCCAGCACGAAGGGGGCCTCGTGGCAGCGCACCTCCAGCACCCCGCGCGAGCCGCTGCCGCCGGCCGCGTCATGGCCGAAGCCCGGATCGAAGAAGCCCGCGTAATGCACCCGGAACTCTCCTACCATGGCCAGATAGGGGGCCATCTCGGCGGCGCAGTCGGGGGGGATGTGCACGGATTCGCGGCTGACCAGGATGTAGAAGGCGCCCGGGTCGAGGATGATCCGCCCGTCGCGGCTGTGCACCTCTTCCCAGAAGTCTGCGGGCGCGTAATGGCCGATCCGGTCGAGGTCGATCAGCCCGGTGTGCGGCTTGGCGCGCCAGCCCACCAGCGTGCCGCGCTGCGGGCGCAGGTCCACCGAAAAGCCCAGGCCCTCCGAGATCAGCGCCTCGCCCGAGACCAGCCCCACGCTTTCGTGCAGGGCGCGCAGCTCGTCATCGCTCAGCACCGCCTGGCCGCGGCGGAAGCGGATCTGGTTGAGCCGCATCCCCGGGCGCACCAGCACCGAGAAGGAGCGCGGGCAGATCTCGGCGTAAAGGGGCCCTTCGTAACCCGGTGCGATGCGGTCGAATTCGGTGCCGCCGTCGGTGATCAGCCGGGTCAGCAGATCGAGCCGCCCGGTGGAGCTTTTGGCATTGGCCACCGCCTGGATTCCCTCGGGCAGGGCAAGGCTTTCCATCAGTTCCACCAGATAGACGCAGCCCTTTTCCAGCACCGCGCCCTCGCCGAGGTCGATGCGGTGCATCTCGAACTCGGCCAGCCGCTCGGCCACCGTGCGCCCATGGCCGGCCAG
>WFPZ01000309.1 GCA_015487335.1 Paracoccaceae bacterium | reverse complement strand
GGCCCGGCGGCACCATCAGCCCCTTTTGCGAGCCCGCCACCATCACGTCGACGCCCCAGGCGTCCATCTCGAAGCGCTCGCAGGCCAGCGAGGCGATGCAGTCCACCATCAGCAGCGCCGGGTGGCCGGCCTCGTCGATGGCCCGGCGCAATGCGGCGATATCACTGCGCGCGCTGGTCGAGGTGTCCACATGCACCGCCATCACCGCCCTGATTTCATGGCCGGTATCGGCGGCCAGCGCCTCGCCCACCCGGGCGGGATCGATCGGGGCGCGCAGGCCGAAATCGAGGATCTCGGGGCGCGCGCCCATGCGGGCGGCCATCTCGGCCCAGCCGTGGGCAAAGCGCCCGCTGGCCGCCACCAGCACCTTGTCGCCCCGCCCCAGCACGTTGGAAACCGCCGCCTCCCACGCCCCGTGCCCGTTGGCGATGTAGATCGCCGCCTGATGGCGGGTCCGCGCCAGGGCGCGCAGATCGGGGATCAGGGCGCGCACCATTTCCACCAGTTCGCCCTCGTAGATGTTGGGCGAGGGGCGGTGCATCGCCCGCAGAACCTCGTCCGGCACCACCGAAGGGCCGGGAATGGCAAGATAATGCCGACCGTTGGACAGCGTCATGGCGTGGCCTTTCACTTTCTCCCGCCAATGCCTAATTCGAAAACCGCAACATGCACAATCCATGGCGCGGCTTGCCTGACCGGCGATTTGCCGCTAAATCGACGCCCCTGATGCCGGCATGCCGGAACACGCTGAAAGGCCCCGATGATCTCCAAGTTTTCCACCTGGCTGAAAGCGGCGGATGGCGTGACAGACCGCGCCTCCGGGCACCGCTTCCCCGACCGGGGCCAGTATCTTCGGGCCATGGGCCACTTCTGGTGGGTCGATCACGCCTGGCTGCGCAGCTTCTGGTGGAACCTCCACGAGATCGCCCCCGGCGTGTGGCGCTCCAACCAGCCCTCGCCGCGGCGGCTGCGCCGCTACCGCGAGATGGGCATACGCACCGTCCTGAACCTGCGGGGCAGCAAGCGCAACAGCTTCCACATCCTTGAACGCGCCGCCTGCGAGAAACTGGGCCTGAAGCTCGTGGATCGCCAGCTCTGGGCCCGCCGCCTGCCCCCGCGCGCCGCGCTGCTGGATCTGCTCGACACCTTCGCCACGCTGGAAAAGCCCTTCGTGATGCACTGCAAGTCGGGGGCCGACCGGGCCGGGCTGGCCTCGGCGCTCTATCTGATGCATGTGGAGGGGATGCCGGTGCGCGAGGCGCAGCGACAGCTCAGCCTGCGCTACATTCACGTGCGGGCCTTTCAGACGGGGATTCTCGGCCACATGCTGGACACCTACGAGGCCGACACGAAGGACGAACCGATGCCGATCCGCGCGTGGATCGAGCAGCGTTACGACGACAGGCGCCTGACCGCGGAATTCGACCGGCGGCGCGGCCGGGGCTGAGCGGATGATCGAAACCCGCCACCCCGCCAAGACGCTGATCGTCTGGTACTGGCGCGGCTACGTGCGCCGCCAGTTGCCGCTGATCATCCTGGCCAGCGTGCTGATGGCGGCCGAAGGGGGGGCGCTGGGGGCGCTGAGCTACATGGTGCGCCCGATGTTCGACGACATCTTCGTCGCCGGCGACCGCGCCGCGGTCATGTGGATCGCCCTGGTGGTCTTCGGCATCTTCATCGGCCGGGCGGTGGCGGGGTTTTCCCAGCGGGTGTTGATGACGGTGGTGGCGCGGCGGGTCTCGGCCCAGCTGCAGCGCAACCTGGTGCATCACATGCTGAAGCTCGACAGCGGCTTCTTCCAGGCCAACTCGCCGGGCAAGCTGATCGAGCGGGTGCGCGGCGACACCACCGCCGCCGCCGGCATCCTCTCCAACACCTTCTCGGCGGTGGGGCGCGATCTGGTGGCGCTGGTCAGCCTGCTGGGGGTGGCGCTGTCGGTGGATGTGGTCTGGACGCTGATCGCCATTGCCGGGGCGCCGGTGCTCTACCTGCCGATCCGCCTGCTCCAGAACCTGGTGCGCAAGGCCTCGCGCAACGCCCGCGAGGCGGCGGCGCGCATCGCCACCCGGCTTGACGAGATCTTCCACGGCATCAACACCATCAAGCTCAACGCCACCGACGAATACGAGGCCGAGCGCTTCGACCGCGAGGTGGAAAACTACGTGCGCGCCGAGGTGCGCACCACCGCCGCCCAGGCCGGGATCCCGGCGATGATGGACATCATCGCGGCCATCGGCTTCTTCGGGGTGCTGGCCTATGGCGGGCTGCAGATCATCGACGGCGAAAAGACCCTGGGCGAGTTCATGTCCTTCTTCGCCGCCATCGCCCTGGTGTTCGAACCGCTGCGCCGGCTGGGGCAGATCTCGGGGACCTGGCAGACGGCGCTGGTCAGCCTCGAGCGGCTTTACACCGTCTTCCAGCAACGGCCCTCGATCACCTCGCCGGCCCGGCCAAGGCCGCTGGCCGTGCCCGCCCGGGAGGCGGATCTGGTGTTCGACGACGTGCATTTCGCCTATGGCGATCAGCCGGTGCTGCGCGGCGCCTCCTTCCGGGCCGAAGCGGGCAGGACGACGGCGCTCGTGGGCCCCTCGGGGGCGGGCAAGAGCACGGTGTTCAACATCCTCACCCGGCTGGTGGATCCGCAATCGGGGCGGGTGAGCATCGGCGGCACCGAGGTGCGCGAAATGGCGCTGGAGGAGCTGCGCGCGCTGTTTTCGGTGGTCAGCCAGGACACCCAGCTGTTCGACGAGACGATCCGCGACAATACCCTGCTGGGCACCGAGGCAAGCGAGGACGCGCTGCGCGCCGCGCTGGATGCGGCCCATGTCAGCGATTTCGTCTCGCGGCTGCCGCAGGGGCTCGACACCCCGGCGGGGCCGCGCGGCTCGGGCCTGTCGGGGGGGCAGCGCCAGCGTGTGGCGATTGCCCGGGCGCTGCTGCGCGACACCCCGATCCTGCTGCTCGACGAGGCCACCTCGGCGCTGGACGCGCGTTCGGAGGCCATCGTCCAGGAGGCGCTGGAGCGGCTGTCGGAGGGGCGCACCACGCTGGTCATCGCCCACCGGCTGTCCACGGTGCGCAATGCCGACAAGATCGTGGTGATGGATGCCGGCCGGGTGGTGGACGAGGGCACCCATGAAGAGCTGCTCGCCCGCGACGGCATCTATGCCGGGCTCTACAGGCTGCAGTTCGCCTCCGAAGGCTGAGCGCAAGAACGCCCCGAAGGACTCGAAAGCGCCTCTCCGCGAAAGTCAGGACACCTGCGCCAGAAGGGTGGCGTTGCCGCCGGCGGCGGTGGTGTCGATGCACAGGTGGCGCTCCAGCAGGCAGCGGGCCGAGAAATCCGCCTCGCACAACAAGGGCACGATCGGCCCCTCGCGGGCGGCCAGCGCCCGGCGGGCGGCGCGCAGATCGTCCGCGTCGCTCCACAGCGCCACGGCGGCGAAACCGTGCAGCCCCGTCAGCGCCTCGCGCGCCAGCACGCCGTCGAGCGCCAGCTCGCCGCGCGCGCCGGGGGCCACCCGCACCGCCGTGCAGCCCGAACGGCGGGCGATTTCGGCCTGGCGGGCGGCATCTTCGGCGCTGGCGCCCAGGCACAGCACCACCCCGCGCGGATAAAGCGACAGGCGGTTGGATTCGCCGGTGGGGCCGGGCATCACGGTTTCGGCCAGCGGCGCCTGCACGGGCGGGCCGGCGGCCTCGATCAGCGCCTGAACCGCGGCCGGATCGGCAGGCGCGCCCGCAGCCGGCGTGCCCGCGGCCACCTGCGGGCGGTAGAAACGCGGTACGTAATGGGGCCCGCCGGCCTTGGGGCCGGTGCCCGAAAGCCCCTCGCCGCCGAAGGGCTGAACGCCCACCACCGCCCCGATCTGGTTGCGGTTGACGTAGATGTTGCCGGCCCGGACGCCCGAGGCCACCTGCTCTACCCGGTCGTCGATGCGCGAATGCATCCCGAAGGTCAGCCCGAAGCCGCGGGCGTTGATCGCCGCGATCACCGCCTCCAGATCGGCCGCCCGGTAGGTGGCCACGTGCAGCACCGGACCGAAGATCTCGCGCTCGACCTCTTCGATGCCGCGCACCTCGATCACCGCGGGGGCGATGAAATGGCCGCCCTGCGGCGCCGCCAGCTGCTTGCGCAGCCGGCCCTCGGCGCGGGCCCTTTCGACATGGGCGGCGATCTCGCGGGCCGCCCCGGCCGAGATGATCGGCCCCACGTCGGTGGCATGTTCCCACGGGTCGCCCAGGCGCAGCTCGTCCATGGCGCCCAGCAGCATCGTCATCACCTCCTCGGCCACGTCCTCCTGCAGATAGAGCACCCTGAGCGCCGAGCAGCGCTGTCCGGCGGAGCGGAAGGCGGAGGCGACGATGTCGCGCACCGCCTGCTCGGGCAGGGCGGTGCTGTCGACCACCATGGCGTTGATGCCGCCGGTCTCGGCGATCAGCAGCGCCTCGGGGGGCAGGTGTTCGGCCATGGCGCGCTCGATGCGCCGGGCGGTGGCAGTGGAGCCGGTGAAGCACACCCCCGAAACCTGCGGCGCCGAGGCCAGCGCCGCCCCCACCACCGGGCCGTCGCCGGGCAGAAGCTGCAGCGCGGCGCGCGGCACCCCGGCCTCGTGCAGCAGCTGCACCGCCCGGGCGGCCACCAGCGGCGTGGCCTCGGCCGGCTTGGCCAGCACCGCGTTGCCGGCGGCCAGTGCCGCGGCGATCTGGCCGGTGAAGATGGCCAGCGGAAAGTTCCACGGCGAGATGCAGGCGATGAGGCCGCGGGCGGGCGCCTCGCCCAGGCGCTCGGCCTCAGCGGCGTAGTAGCGCAGGAAATCCACCGCCTCGCGCAGCTCGGCCACCGCATCGACCACCGTCTTGCCGGCCTCGCGCGCCAGCAGGGCGAAAATTTCGGCGGCGTGTTCCTCGTAGAGGTCGGAGGCGCGGCGCAGCGCCGCGGCGCGGGCGCGCGGCGCGCAGGCCCAGGGGCGGGCGGCCTTCACCGCCGCATCCACGCAGGCGGGGGTGGCCAGCACCACCTCGCCCACCTCGTCGGCCGGATCGGCGGGGTTGACGATGGCGCGGCGCTCGCCGGCACGCGCCCGCCCCGCCAGCACCGGCCCGGCCTGCCAGCGGCTTTCGCGCCAGGCGCCTCGCGCCGCATCGAGGGCCTCGCAGGTGGCCGGATCGGACAAATCGAAGCCGCGCGAGTTGCGCCGGGCGGGGGCGAAGAGATCCGCCGGCAGGGGGATCAGCGGGTTTTCCACCCGCTCGTGGGCGTCGAGCCGCGCGAAGGGATCGGCGCAGAGCTCCTGCGGGGGGATCGCCTTGTTGACGAGCTGGTGCACGAAAGAGCTGTTGGCCCCGTTTTCCAGCAGCCGGCGCACCAGATAGGCCAGCAGGTCGCGGTGGGTGCCCACGGGGGCGTAGATGCGGCAGCGGATGTCTTCGTGCTGCTGCATCAGCGTGTCATAAAGCGCCTCGCCCATGCCGTGCAGGCGCTGGAACTCGAAATCGCGGCGGGAGCCGGCCATCTCCAGCACCGCGGCCACCGAATGGGCGTTGTGGGTGGCGAACTGGGGGTAGATGCGCCCGCTCAGGCCCATGAGCTTCTGCGCGCAGCAGATCCAGGCAACATCGGTGGCCTCCTTGCGGGTGTAGACGGGATAGCCCGCCAGCCCCTCGACCTGGGCCTGCTTGACCTCGCTGTCCCAGTAGGCCCCCTTGACCAGCCGCACCATGATCTGCCGGTCCAGGCTTTCGGCCAGCGCGTGCAACCAGTCGATCACCGGGGCGGCGCGCTTGCCCACCGCCTGCACCACAACCCCGAAGCCGCCCCAGCCGGCCAGCGAGGGATCGGCCAGCACCGTCTCGATCACGTCGAGCGAGAGATCCAGGCGGCTGGCCTCTTCGGCGTCGATGTTGAAGCCCATGTGCGCCCGCCGCGCCATGCGGGCCAGCTGCAGGGTGCGTTCGGCCAGTTCCTTTCGCACCCGCTCCTTCTGGGCGTATTCGTAGCGGGGGTGGATCGCCGAAAGCTTGATGGAGATCCCCGGGTTCTTCCGGATGTCGGAGGATCTGCACTGCCCGGCCAGGGCGGTGATCGCGGCGGCGTAGGCGCCCATGTTGCGCTCGGCGTCGGCAGCGGTGAGCGCCCCCTCGCCCAGCATGTCGTAGGAGTAGCCGTAGCCGCGCGCCACCTGCGCCTGGCCGCGCGAGATCGCCTCCTCGATGGTCTGGCCAAGCACGAACTGGCGGCCCAGCTCCTTCATGGCCTGGGCGATGGCGGTGCGGATCACCGGCTCGCCCAGCCGCTTGACGGCGCCGCGCAGCACCGCCGCCAGCCCCTCGCCCTGCTCGGAAAGCACCTTGCCGGTGAGCATCAGCGCCCAGGTGGAGGCGTTGACCAGCGAGGAGGAGGAGCGGCCGAGGTGGCGGTTCCATTCGGCGGGGGTGATCTTGTCTTCGATCAGCTCGTCGATGGTTTCGGCATCGGGCACCCGCAAGAGCGCCTCGGCAAGGCACATCAGGGCGATGCCCTCGTCGGTGGACAGGCCGTATTCGGCCAGGAAGGCCTCCATCAGGCCGGGGCGGGCATTGGCGCGGATCTCGCGCACCAGCGCCACGGCGCGCGCCTCGGCGCGGCGGCGCAGGCCGGCATCGGGGGCGTGGGCGGCGCGCAGGGCGGCGATGGCCTCGGCATCGGGCACGGTGTGGAAACGGCGGATTTCGGCGCGCAGGGCGTCGAGCTTCGGCATGGCGGTTTTCCTTGCTGGTCCGTCAGGGAGAGTCTAACAGAATTGGCCAAGCCGTTTTTCCCGAAATGAAAAGAATGGCAGTCTGAAAAACCGAATTTTTCGACAAAAAGAAGCAGGATGACCAAATACTCAGAGATTTCGGGCCAGCTGGACCGTCACGATATCCGCATTCTCGAGATCCTCTCGGCCGAGGGGCGCATCCCCGTCACCGAACTGGCCCGCCGGGTGGGGCTTTCGAAAAGCCCCTGTCAGGTGCGGCTGAAGCGGCTGCAAAAAGAGGGCTACATCCTCGGCTTCCGGGCCATCCTCAACCCCGCGAAGCTGCGGCTGGAGCAGGTGGCCTTCGTCGAGGTGAAGCTTTCGGACACCTCCGAGAAGGCGCTGTCGGAGTTCAACGAGGCGGTGCTGAAGATCCCGCAGGTGGAGCAGTGCCACATGATCGCCGGCGCCTTCGACTACCTTTTGAAGATCCGCACCCGCGACATGAAGAGCTACCGCGAGGTGCTGGGCGAGAAGGTCTCGGCGCTGCCGCATGTGGCCAATACCTCGACACACGTGTCGATGCAGGCGGTCAAGGATTTCGTCTTCTGATCCGCGCCAGGCGCACCGCGGCGAACGCTTGCCGAAACCTGTTGCGGGCGCTAGGCATCCTTCCCGCCCCTTCCCTGCCGCGGACATGCGACCATGAAACGCTCGACCGTCAACGAAATCATCCGCGAGGCGGACGCCTTCATCCGCGCTCATGACTTCGCGCTGCCGCCCTTCGCCTGGTGGTCGCCCGAAGAGCTGCGCGCCCGCGTGGCCAGCGACAGCGCCATGATCCGCGAGCGCATGCTGGGCTGGGACGTCACCGATTACGGGCAGGGCCGGTTCGACGAGCTGGGGCTGGTCCTGTTCACCATCCGCAACGGCACGCCCGACAACGTGGCGCGCGGAAGGGGGATGCTGTATGCCGAGAAGCTACTGATCTCGGGCGAGGGGCAGATCAGCCCGATGCACCGGCACAACCGGAAGACCGAAGACATCATCAACCGCGGCGGCGCCACCCTGGTGCTGGAGCTTTTCGCCGCCGCCCCCGACGGCGGCATCGACGAGAATGCCGACGTGGCGGTGCGCACCGACGGCACGCTGCGCCACCTGCCCGCGGGCGGGCTGCTGAAGCTGGCCCCCGGCGAGAGCGTCACGCTGGAGCCCGATACCTGGCACGCCTTCTGGGGCGAAGGTGGCCGGGTGCTGATCGGCGAGGTTTCGAACGTCAACGACGATTGCACCGACAACCTGTTCCGCGACCCGATCGGGCGGTTTTCCGAAATCGACGAGGATGAGCCGCCCGTGCATTTGCTGGTTTCCGACTACCGGAAATGGCTGGGCTGAGCACCTTCTTGCGATACACATCGGCCGAGGCCGACCCGCCGCGAAAAGCGGCCTGGCCCTGACGAGGGCCCGTGGCGCAAGAGGCTGGAATTCGCGCCCGAAACGGGGTTTCATGGGCTTCGGGTGCGGGCCGCGCGCCCGGGCGGGCGCCCGGGTGGCCCGCCCGCCGGGAAAGCGGGAGGATCACGACAGCCATGAGCACGCCCGAAAGCGAGCCCGAGATCCAGGCGATGCCCCTTGTGGGGGTGCGTTTCGAAAGCGGGCAGGCCGTCGACGAAGTGCTGGCCCGGGCGGCGGAAGAGCTGACGCGCCGGGGCTTTCGCGTGGCCGGTCTGGTTCAGGAGAACGGGCGGCGGACGGACGATTGCGCCTGCCGCGAGATGCGCCTGCGCGATCTTGCCAGCGGGCGGCTGACCCGCATCTCCGAGGACCGCGGCACACAGGCCCGCGGCTGCCACCTCGACTGGCAGGCGCTGACCGAACTGGCCGCAAAGCTGGAGCGCGAGCTTTCGGACGAGACCGACGTGCTGATCATCAACCGCTTCGGGCGCTCGGAAAGCGAGGGCCAGGGCTTCCGCGGCGCCATCGAGAAGGCGCTTTCGCTGGGGGTGCAGGTGGTCGTCGCCTACCGCGACGGCTACGCCGGCCCCTGGGAGGCGTTCCACGGCGGCCTTGCCACCCCCTGCGGCGCGACGGTGGAAGAGATCGTCGGAATTTGCGAGCGCAACCGTTCCCCGGCCACGCAGCCCGCTTCCTGAGAGCCCTGCGGGGCCGGCCGCAAGGGCCCCGGCGCGCCGGCCGAAGCGCCGCGACGCCCTACCCCGCCTCGAAGCCCGGCGCCCATGCCTCGCCCCAGGCCTGGCGCCACAGCCACGGCTTGTCCGAGTTCGATTGCGGTGCGCCGCCTCGCCACAGGTCGTATCGCGGGTCCGAATGGCGGGCGAAGAAGGCCTCGATCCGCCCGGCAAGCTCGGCCTCCACGGCGGCGAATTCCCGCTTGCCGGACAGGTTCACCCTCTCCTGCGGATCGTTTCTCAGATCGTACAGCTCGTCGGGGTAGGGCGGGACCGGCGCGCCCTGGAAACGGCGCTTGAACAGCCAGTCGGGGGTGCGGATGGCACGGGTTTCCTCCTGCTCGAGATACACCTCGTCGGGGGTCTCGAAGCGCCCGCCCCTCAGAACCGGGGCGAAGCTGCGCGCCGGCGAGCCGGGGTTGTGGCCGTCGGGTTCGATGCCCGCCAGCTCCAGCAGGGTGGGGAAGAGGTCGATCT
>WFPZ01000308.1 GCA_015487335.1 Paracoccaceae bacterium | reverse complement strand
CGATCCGTTTCATCGTCTCCATGTCCGGGAAACGGATGTAATGGAAGAAGCAGCGGCGCAGGAAGGCGTCGGGCAGCTCCTTTTCGTTGTTGGAGGTGATGATGACGATGGGGCGGTGCTTCGCGCGGATCGTCTCGCCGGTCTCGTAGACGAAGAACTCCATCCGGTCGAGCTCCTGCAGCAGGTCGTTGGGGAACTCGATGTCGGCCTTGTCGATCTCGTCGATCAGCAGCACCACCCGTTCGTCCGCCTCGAAGGCCTCCCACAGCTTGCCCTTGCGGATGTAGTTGCGCACGTCGTTGACCCGCGGATCGCCCAGCTGGCTGTCGCGCAGGCGCGAGACGGCGTCGTATTCGTAAAGCCCCTGCTGGGCGCGGGTGGTGGACTTGACGTGCCACTCGATCATCGGCAGCCCGAGGCTTCGGGCCACCTGGCGGGCCAGTTCCGTCTTGCCGGTGCCGGGCTCGCCCTTCACCAGCAGCGGCCGCTCCAGCGTTATCGCCGCATTGACCGCGACGGTCAGGTCCTCGGTGGCGACGTAGCTGTCGGTTCCGGAAAATTTCATGCTCGATTTCAGCTTTCTGGGGCAGGTTGTTCACGCATGTCTAGCGACCGGCTCACATTCCTTCAAGCCGAAGGCGCTTCAGCTAGTGACAACTTCAGCGCCTTGCGATACATGAGCGCCGATGGAGGAGGCCGGATGAACGAGCAGACCACCGACGACATATCCGGCAAGGAATTGGGAAGTGACATGAAGGCCGAAGTTTTTCTGCCCGAAGATTACAAGCCGGCTGAAGATGAACCGTTCATGAACGAGCGCCAGCTCGAATACTTCCGCCGCAAGCTGCTGGCCTGGAAGGCCGAGATCCTCGAAGAAAGCAGGTCCACGATCGAGCACCTCCAGGACGGCACCCGCAACATTCCCGATATCGCCGATCGTGCTTCCGAAGAGACCGACCGCGCGCTGGAGCTGCGCACCCGCGACCGCCAGCGCAAGCTGGTGGCCAAGATCGACGCGGCGCTGCGCCGCATCGAGGAGGGCGAATACGGCTATTGCGAGGTGACTGGAGAGCCGATCTCGCTGCAGCGGCTGGATGCGCGGCCCATCGCCACCATGACGGTGGCCGCACAGGAGCGCCACGAGCGGCGCGAGAAGGTTCACCGCGACGACTAGGGTCCTGACCCTAGCAGAGCGCGCAGGAAGAGGCGAATCAATCGACACCGGGGTAGCGATGCTCCGGTGTCCTGCGTCAGGGGGCAGGGATGCTGAAGGGGCGGGAGATCACGGTTCTGGGCGCCGGCGTGTGCGGGCTGGCCTCCGCCCTGGCCCTGGCCGCGCGCGGGGCGCGGGTGCGGGTGCTCGAGCAGGCGCCTAAGATCGCCGAGGTGGGGGCCGGGCTGCAGATCAGCCCCAACGGGGTTGCGGTGCTCGAGGCGCTCGGGCTGGGCGGGCAGGCCCGCGCCCTGGCGGTGGAAAACCGCGCCGTGCATCTGAAAGATTACCGCGACGGGGCCACCGTGGTGCGCCTCGATCTGGCACGCGACGCCCCCGGCCGGCGCTTCCTGCTGTTTCATCGCGCCGATCTGATCGACATGCTGGCCGATGCCGCCCGGCGGGCCGGGGTGGTGGTGGAGCTGGGGCAGCAGGTGCGGGAGGTTCATGAGCACGACCGGGGCGTCCGGCTGCGCCTTGCCGACGGCCGGCAGGAGGAGGTGGCCTTCCTGCTCGGGGCAGACGGGCTGCACTCTCGCCTGCGCAAGCACCTCGAGGGCCCGGCCCGGCCCTTCTTCACCGGGCAGGTGGCCTGGCGGGCGGTGGTGCCGGCCCCGCAGGGCATGGCGCCCGAGGCGGTGGTCCACATGGCGCCGGGAAGGCATGTGGTCACCTATCCGCTGCGCGAGGGCCGGCTGGCCAATATCGTGGCGGTGGAAGAGCGCCGCGCGTGGGCGGAGGAAGGCTGGTCGCACCGGGGCGACGCCGGGGAGATGCGACGCCTGTTCGCCGATTTCGCCCCGCCGGTGCGCCAGCTGCTCACGCGGGTCGAGACCGTCCACCGATGGGGGCTGTTCCGCCATCCGGTGGCGCGGCGCTGGCACGGGGCGCGCAGCGCGCTGGCGGGGGATGCGGCCCACCCCACGCTGCCGTTTCTCGCCCAGGGGGCCAACATGGCGCTCGAGGATGCCTGGGTTCTGGCCGCCTGCCTGGACGAGCTGCCCCCGGCAGAGGCGCTGGCCGCCTATCAGGCGCGCCGCCGGCCGCGGGTGGCCAGGGTGATCGCCGCAGCCAACGCCAATGCCCGCAACTACCACCTGCGCAACCCGCTGGCCCGTTTCGCCGCTCATTCCGCCCTGCGCCTGGCCGGCACGCTGGCGCCGGGGCGGATGCTGAGCCAGTTCGACTGGATCTACCGCCATGACGTGACCCGGCACTGACGGCACTCCCCGGAGCGCCACCGCGGCAGGCGGGAACGCGCGGCGGGCGGAAAGCGCCCCTCAGCCGGCCGCCTCGAGCGCCTCGATGATCGGCGAGAAGTCCTCGGCCTTCAGCGAGGCCCCGCCCACCAGCGCCCCGTCGACATTGGACACGGCGAAGATTCCGGCCGCGTTGCCCGGCTTGACCGAGCCGCCATAGAGCAGCCGCACCGCCCCGCCGGCGGCGGCGCCGAACCTCTCTTCCAGGCGGGCTCGGATGAAATCGTGCACCTCGCCGATCTGCTCCAGCGTCGGCACCTTGCCGGTGCCGATGGCCCAGACGGGCTCGTAGGCCACCACCAGGCTGTCGCCGTCGGCGCCATCGGGCACCGATCCAGCAAGCTGGGTGCCGATCACCTCCAGCGTCCGCCCGGCCTCGCGCTGGGCCAGGGTTTCGCCCAGGCAGACCACCGCGCACAGCCCGTGGCGCATCGCGGCCTCGGCCTTGGCGCGCACCGCGGCGTCGCTCTCGCCGTGGTCGGCGCGGCGCTCGGAATGGCCGACAATCACGTAAGCGGCCCCCGCATCGCGCAGCATCGGGGCCGAGATGTCTCCGGTATGGGCGCCCGAATCGGCGGCGTGGCAATCCTGCCCGCCGGTGGCGATGGCGCTGCCCTCCAGCGCCTGCGACATGCGCGACAGCAGCGTGGCGGGCGGGCACAGCAGGATGTCGCAGCCCGGCGCCGGGTGGCGCCCGGCCAGGGCCGTGGCCACGGCCAGATCGGCCCCGGTTCCGTTCATCTTCCAGTTTCCGGCGGCAAGCCTGCGGCGTGTGCTCATGAATCCCTCCCGTGTTCCGGCCTTCTCTAGCCGGATTCGGGCGCGCGCCCAACTGGCATTATCGCCGCGATGCGCGGCCGCTCAGCCGCTCTCGCTGTCCATGTTGGCGAACTTTACGGATTCGCCGCAGCCGCAGGCCTCGGTGACATTGGGGTTGCGGAACCTGAACCCCGATTCCAGCAGCGAGACCTCGTAGTCGATCTCGGTGCCGAAGAGGAACATCTGCGCCATCGGCGCGATCATCACCCGCGCGCCGTCCTGCTCCACCACCTCGTCGAGGGGGTCCACCTCGTCGACGTATTCCATGGTGTATTCCATGCCTGCGCAACCGCCCTTCTTCACGCCGATGCGCAGGCCCTTGTGGCCTTCCCGTTCCATCAGGCGGAGGATCTGCTTCGCCGCGGCGGGGGTCATGGTGACGGCCTGTTTTCCGGGAGTTCCAGACATTTCGCGCTCTTTCCTGATTGCCGCGGCCCCTGTCGGGGCGGGCCGGGCCTACATGAAGCCCAGTTCCAGCTTCGCCTCGTCGGTCATCATGTCCATGCCCCAGGGGGGCTCCCAGGTGAGCTGGACATTGACCCGCTTCACCCCCGGCAGGGGCTCGATCGCCTCGGCCAGCCAGCCGGGCATGTCGCCGGCCACCGGGCAGCCCGGGGCGGTCAGGGTCATGATGATGTTGACCTCGTTCTCCTCGGTGATCTCGATGGTGTAGACCAGCCCCAGATCGTAGATGTTGACCGGTATCTCCGGGTCGAACACGGTGCGGCAGGCCTCGACGACGCTGTCATACAGCGGATGGTCGGTGGTGGACGGCTTGATGAGGGGCGCGCCCT
>WFPZ01000307.1 GCA_015487335.1 Paracoccaceae bacterium | reverse complement strand
TAGGGGTCGGCGGCGTCGCGCAGCCCGTCGCCCACGAAGACGAAGGCCAGCACGAGGGTGATGAAGAAGATGACGGGGATGAAATACCACTGGTAGTTCAGCAGCACATCCGCCTTGGTGACGTTCTGCAGCATCACGCCGAGGCTGTTGACCGGGTCCTTCAGCCCCAGCCCGATGAAGCTCAGCGCCGTCTCGGACAGCACCATGTAGGGGAACGAGATCACCAGATCGACGATGATGTAGCTGGTGAAGCTGGGCAGCAGGTGGCGGCGGATCACGTGGCTGGGCGAGGCGCCGCACAGCTGGGCGGCGAGAACGTATTCCTGGTTGCGCTCGGTCAGCAGATGTGTGCGCACGCGCCTGGCCAGCGTCGGCCAGCCGATGAAGCCGAGGATGGTCGAGATGAAGAAGAAGCGCTGTTCGGCGGAGAACTCCGGCGGCATGAAGGCGGCCAGGGCCATGAACAGCGGAATCGCCGGCACCGTGCGCACCGCGTCGGTGATCATCTGCAGCACCGAGTCGATCCAGCCGCCGTAATAGCCGGATATGCCGCCGATGATCAGCGCCAGGACGAAGGCGATCAGCACCCCGATGGTGCCCACCGCCATGGAGGTCTTGATGGCATACAGGGTGCGCGAGAAGATGTCCTTTCCGTTGAAATCGGTGCCGAAGAGGTGAACCTGCCCCTTGTCCACCCCGAACAGCCTGGTCCTGAATTCCATCCCGAACAGCTTGTAGGGGGCGCCTTCGACGAAGAAATAGATGTAGCGGCGATCCTCGAGCCCGCGCTTTTCGGTGGTTACCCAGCGGAAATTCGTCTTGATCGAGCGCTCCCGCTCGTAGGTGTAGACGAAGGGGCGCCAGGAAAATCCGTTCTCGTCCCAGAATTTCGGGATCTGCGGGGCGCCGTTCTCGTAGGTCTTGTCGCGGCCGGCGACGGTGGGGTCGTAGGGGCTGAGGAAGGGGGCGAAGATCCCCGACAGGATCAGCACGAGAAGAACGATGGCGCCGGCCATGGCCGAGCGGTTCTTGCGGAAGCGGCTCCAGATGAGCTGGCCCTGGGAGGCGGTGAAATAGGCTTCCTTGCGCTTGACGTCGATATTGGCGTCGGTGTTCGGCGTGGTGTCTGTCATGGCATCATCCCAGGATCGAGCGCCGCACCCGCGGGTCCATCAGGGCCAGCAGGACGTCGGTCAGGAAGTTGAGCGCCACGATGGAAGCGGTGAGCAGGAAGATGATGGCGCCGGCCAGCTGCTGGTCGTTGGAGCGCGCCAGCGCCTCGATCAGCAGGGATCCGGCCTCTGTCAGGGTGAGGATCAGGGCGACGACGGGCAGTTCGTTGAAGATGCGGTTGAGGTCGAAGCCGAGGCTGTTGATGATCGGCCCCAGCGCGTGACGCGCCGGATAGCGCCACAGCAGCCGCGCCCCGGCAACGCCGCGCGCCCTGGCCGCGGTGACGTAGAGCTTGCCGATCTCGTCGGACATCAGCGCCCGCACCGTCTGGATGGCGAATGCGGTGGCCGACCAGCCGAGGATGAAGATCGGCAGCCAGGCGTGCTGGAGGAAATCCACCACCCTGTCCCACGACCACGGCGCATCGCGGAATTCCTTGGAAAACAGCCCCGTGAGGCTTTCGCCCCACATCACGGTGGCAAACAGCATCACCATCAGTGCCAGCAGGAAGTTGGGCAGCGCCAGGCCGAGGTAGGAGACCAGCCGCAGGGTGTTGTTGAGCACCTTGGAGTTGGAGGTGGCCGAGATGATGCCCACCGGCAGGGCGATGGCATAGGCCAGCGCAAGTGCCGTGAGGCTGATTCCGAGACTGAGCCAGAACTTGTCTCCCAGGAGGCGCGAGATGTTGAGCCGCTGGATGCAGGATTCGCCGAAATCCCCCTGGAAGGCGTTGGTGATCCATACCGCCCAGCGGGTGAGGAACGGCTTGTCGAGCCCCAGGCGCACCCGTTCGGCCTCGATGTCGGCCACCGAGATTGCGCTGCCCTGGGTGTTCTTGAAGGCCAGGTAGCGCTCGGCGCAGTCGCCGGGCACCAGTTCCATCAGCGAAAACACGATGAAGGACACGATCACCAGCGTGACCACCGCCATGACGGCGCGGATCACCACGAAGCGGGCGAAGTGAAGCATGCCTGTCCTACCCTGTTGTGCCGAGCCGCGCTGGCGGCGGGTTCTTTTCATTGCTGCCGCGGGCGAACGGGCCGCCCGCGGCAAGGGTTTCGGAGTTTGTCGGAGGCCTTCTACTCGTCGAGCCACCACTGCACCGGACGGTAGGGATAGGTCCGGTAATATTCGTAGGACGCGGTCTTGAACGGAACGAAGTTCTTGAGCGCGTTGCGACGGTAGATCGGCGAGGGCGCCTGGACGGTGCCGATGAACAGCAGCTGGCTGGTCATCGTCTCCACGAGCTTGGCGCCAAGGCGGGCCTGTTCTTCCGAACCGGGCGCGGCCGACTGGAAGGCGTCGATGGTGTCGGAAAGATCATAGACCCACTGCGGCGGCTTCACGCCCTTGGTGCCGCCCGAATCGATGTACTCGGCCCACAGCATGCCGGTGCGGTGGCCGAAGTAGTTCTCGAAGGGCGGTTTCCACAGCTCGGAGACCCCCATGATGATCGGCAGGGGCTGGCCCTTGTTCCACATCCCTACGTCGAGCTGGTTGGCCGACTGCGCCGAACGGTACTCGTCGGGGGTGACCTCCTTGACGGTGGTCCGGATGCCGACCTCCGACCAGTACTGGCCGACCAGCTCGACCACCTGGCCGGGAATGCCCTGGGTGGCGAACTGCAGGTTCAGCACCAGCTTGTCGCCGTTGGGCAGCTCGCGGTAGCCGTCGCCGTCGAGATCCTTCATGCCGATCTCGTCAAGCAGGGCATTGGCGCGGGCCGGGTCGTATTCGGCCTTGTAGCTCAGCCACTTGGGATCGACGAAGTCGGGCGTGGGCGAGAAGCCGATGTACTGCTTGGGCTCGCCGAGGCCGAAGTAGGCGGTCTCGTTGAGCTCGTCGCGGTTGATCGCCAGCGACATCGCCTCGCGGAAGCGCACGTCGCCGAAGACCTCGCGCTTGGCCAGGTTCTCGGAGGTGACGTTGAACGAGAACGTCGGCATGGCGATCGTCGGCTTGAGATCCACCGTGTAGCCGCCCTTCTCCTGGTTTTCCAGCAGGATCGGCGCCGAGGGCAGGGTCAGCGACTGCGCCTTGTAGGTGACCTCGCCGTTGATCAGCTTGAGCAGGCGCACCTCGTTCTCGTTGGCGTAGGTCTCGTCCTGCTCGTTGATGTAGGGCAGCTGGTTGCCGGCGGTGTCGACGGCGAAGAAATACGGGTTGGCCACGAACTTCCGGCCTTCCGTGGTTTCCTTCACGATCTGGTAGCTTTCCAGCGTCGGCATGGCGTCACGCGGCAGCCTGGCCACCTTGTCGGGGCTGTTGAGCATCGGCGTGGCGGTGTCCGTCCAGTCCGAGTTGCCGTAATAGGCCTTGATCAGCGCATAGCCGTTCTCGAAGCCGTAGGACTGGGCCAGCTTGTCGGCATCGGGGTTGATCGCCGGGTGGAACTGACCAAGGAAGTGCTTCGGCTGGAAGGGCTGGGCGTAGATGGTGGCAAAGGTCGCCAGCAGGCCCGGCTTGGGGGCCGGCAGCTTGAAGACAACCGTCTGCGGATCGGGGGTTTCCACCGTCATCGGCTTGCCCGCCACCAGCGCGTAATCCTTGGGCTTGGAGAACACGTTGGGGTCCATCATCAGGTTGTCGTACCAGAACTTGATGTCGGCCGAGGTGAAGGGCTGGCCGTCAGACCACTTGTGCCCCTTGCGCAGCTTGAAGGTCAGCTCGGTGAAATCCTCGTTCCACTCCCAGGACTTGGCCACGTAGGGCACGATGGTCTGCAGGTCGTCGGAATAGCGCACCAGGTTGACATGACGCACCGACAGGAAATCGGAGGTGCCGGCCTCGGGCGCGTTGGAGAGCGCATCGAAGGTGCCGCCGTACTTGCCGATCGATTCATAAGGCGCGATCACCAGCGGCTCCTCGGGCAGGCGCTCTTCCACCGGGGGCAGTTCGGGGTTGCCGCGGATCTTGGCGTTGAGCTCCCTGATGGCCGGGTTTTCGGCAAATTCGAGCGTGCAATTGGCCAGGGACTGGAATTCGGCCAGTTCGTATTGCTGCGGGAAGGCTCCGGCAGGAACGCCTTGCGGGTCGGCCACCGTCACGGCCGGGCAGGGCGCGGCAAGGGCCGTTCCCGCCAGCGCGACCAGGACGGCTCCCGATAAAAGTATTCGTTTCATGTCTTTCGTTTCCTCTCTGTGGTTGAACCGGACGCTTGCGCTCTCGGCGCGAAGGCCGGCCTGCACGGCCCGCCATCGCATTTTTTCTTGACGTTGGCGTGACAGTTCCCCCCGTCACTTCCGAAGTCTTGCGGATGCGCTGCCGGCCTTCGGAAAACGGACAGGCACCATCATCCTGAACGATACCTTCACCCCGTATTCTGATTCTGTCAATTTTTCTACCCGGCGTTTGATGCTGTAAAATATTGCACAGACCGCCTGGGCGGCTTCGAGTGAAGAGGAAATACTTTTTTTGATCAAGCGGTTGCGGGGTGGTTTTCATGCAAGCGCAATCAGCGCCACCCCCAGCGCCACGACCGCCCCCGCCCAGATTCGCCGCCGCCAGGGGCGTTCTCTCAGAAACGTGACGCCGATCAGGGCCGCAATCAGCACCGAGGTTTCGCGCAGGGCCGAGACCACCCCCAGCGGCGCCAGCGCCTTGGCCCAGATCACCATCCCGTAGGCCGAGGCCGAGATCAGCCCGCCGGCCAGGCCGAGGGCAAGCGTGCGCGGCCGCGTCGTCCACAGCCGCCGCCCG
>WFPZ01000306.1 GCA_015487335.1 Paracoccaceae bacterium | reverse complement strand
GCGTCAAGGACTGGTATGCCAAGATCAAGTCGCGCCCGGCCTTCCGCTCGATCCTGGCCGATCACGTGCCGGGCTTCCCGCCGCCGCCTCATTATGCGGATCTGGACTTCTAGGCTCAGGGGCTGTCTGCCCCTCTTGCCCCCGTCTGCGCCAGGGGCGGTTCGCCCCGCAAGCATTTCGAAACGGAAGAAGAGGCCGGGGTGAGAGACGATCTGAAGGATCGGTTGCGGGAAAGGGCCCTGGCCGAGGGCTTTGCGGCAATGGGCGTGACGCGCCCGGATGCGCTGCCCGAACTGGCCGGACGGCTGCGCGAATTCGTCGGGTCCGGGATGCATGGGCAGATGAGCTGGATGGCCGAACGCATGCACTGGCGCGGCAACCCGGCGGCGCTGTGGCCCGCGGCGCGCTCGGTGGTGATGCTGGCCGAGCCCTACACCCCCGCGCATGACCCCCTCGAGGTGCTGGCCCGGCGCAGGCGGGGCGCGATCAGCGTCTATGCGCAGGGCCGCGATTACCATGACATCGTGAAGAAACGGCTCAAGCGGGTGGGGCGCTGGCTGCTGGCCGAGGTGCCGCAGGCCGAGATCAAGGTATTCGTCGATACCGCGCCGGTGATGGAAAAGCCCCTGGCCGCCGCCGCCGGGCTGGGCTGGCAGGGCAAGCACACCAACCTGGTCAGCCGCGAACTGGGAAACTGGTTCTTCCTCGGCGCCATCTTCACTACCGTGGAACTGGAACCGGACCCGCCCGGCAAGGAACATTGCGGCACTTGCCGCGCCTGCCTCGATGCCTGCCCCACCGGGGCCTTCCCGGCACCCTGGCGCCTGGATGCGCGGCGCTGCATCTCCTACCTGACCATCGAGCACAGGGGGCCGGTCGAAGAGGCCCTGCGCCCCGCCCTGGGCAACCGCATCTACGGCTGCGACGACTGCCTCGCCGTCTGCCCTTGGAACAAGTTCGCCGCCGCCGCGCGCGAGCAGCGCTATGCGGCGCGGGCCGATCTTCTCGCCCCGCCGCTGGCCGAACTGGCGGCGCTGGACGATGCCGCCTTCCGGGCGAAATTCTCCGGCAGCCCGATCAAGCGGATCGGCCGCGACCGCTTCGTGCGCAATGTCCTTTATGCGATCGGCAATTCCGGCGAGGCGTCCCTGCTTGCCGTCGCGGCCCGCCTGACGCAGGACCCGGACGAGGCCGTGGCCGACGCCGCCCGCTGGGGCTGCGCCCGGCTGGAGGGGGCTGGCTGAGCGGCTCGTTTCGGCCTATGTGGGCCGGGCAGCGGAAGGGGTTCGCATGATGGCGCAACAGCGGGTGATCTTTGATGCGGGGCCGGTGGCCGGGGGCACGGAGTTTGCCGCGCCCCTGCGCGTCATCCGCGCCGATTCCCCCGCCGAGGTGCCCGGCGCGCTGGCCGCGATGGAGGCGGCGCGGGCCGAAGGGCTGTGGCTTGCGGGCTATGCCAGCTACGAGCTGGGCTATTGCCTTGCCGCCGACAGGCTGGGGCCGCTGATGCCCGCAGGTCGCGCCACGCCGCTTGTGCTGTTCGGCGCCTTCGAGGGCCCGCGTCCGGCGCAACCGCCCGGCGCCACGGGCGCGCGGCTGAGCACCCCCGAGCCCGAGATGGACTTCCCCCGCTACCGCGAGCTTTTCGCCCGCGTCCATGACTACATCGGCGCGGGCGACATCTACCAGGTGAACCTCACCTTCCCGATGCGCGCGCACACCGATGCCGCGCCGGCCGAGCTTTACGCAGCTCTCGCCGCGCGCCAGCCGGTAGGCCATGGCGCACTGGTGGAGCTGGGCGGGCCGGCGGTGCTCTCGCGCTCGCCCGAGCTGTTCTTTTCCGTCTCCGGCGGCAAGATCACCACCCGCCCGATGAAAGGCACCGTGGCGCGCGGCGCCACACCGGCCGAGGACGCCCGCCTTCGGGCCTGGCTGGCGGCATCCGAGAAGGACCGGGCCGAAAACCTGATGATCGTCGATCTCCTGCGCAACGACATCTCGCGGGTGGCCGAAGCCGGTTCGGTCATGGTGCCGGAGCTGTTTCATGTGGAAAGCTACGAGACGGTGCACCAGATGGTCTCGCAAGTGGAGGGGCGGCTGGTGCCGGGCACCGGGCTGGCCGAAATCTTCGCGGCGCTCTTTCCCTGCGGCTCGGTTACCGGGGCGCCGAAGGTGCGGGCGATGGAGATCATCGCCGAACTGGAGGAAACCCCGCGCGATGTCTATTGCGGGGCCATCGGCTGGGCCGCCCCGGACGGGCGCGCCAGCTTCAACGTGGCGATCCGCACCCTGGTGATGCAGGAAAACGGCGAGCTGCGGCTGAACGTGGGAGGCGGTGTCGTGTGGGACAGCACCGACGAGGCGGAATATCGCGAGGCCCTGTGGAAGGCGCGCTTCGCGGCGCTGGATTGAGCCCTGCCCTCATCCCTCGGCCCGGATGTCGGCGGCGATTCGCATCTCGCGCAGGGGACGAACGATGCTGATCGCCTGCTGATAGACGGGGTGCGCCTTGTAGGCCTCCAGCGCTGCCTCATCGGCGAACTCGCCATAGACCACCACATCCACTTCGCCCGACAGCCTGTCGGCCTGCATGTTTTCCTGCACCTCGAGGCGGTCCGCATGCTCGATGGATTTCAGCAGGCGCAGCCCCTCGAGGATGCGCGGCAGGTCGGCCCTGTCCCTGGCGGAGAAAAACACGATGTGGCGGATCATGGTCTGGCTCGCTGTGGTTTGCTGACGCGCGCCGTCTTTGGAGCAATGCCGCGCGAAGGTAAAGAGGAGGCGGTGTCGCGCCGGTGTTTTGAAGAAACCGCCCGGCGTGGTAAGCTTGCCGTCCCGGGAAGACAGGAGGACCGATGATGAAACAGCTTCCCTCTGGTCGCTTCCATGTGGCGGATGATTCGCCACGTCTGACGCGGTTCCTTCGCATCGAGCGCGCACTGCTGCCCCGGCCCGCCACCAGACGCCTGCAGCGGCGCCCCGCAAGCCGCAACGGCAACGCCATGGTGAGGGCCTTCGTCAGGATCGAGCGCCGCGGTGACGTGAAGGTGCCGGAAACGCTCTGACCCCCGGCGCGGCAGCCTCCCTGAAGGGGCGCCGGGCGGGGCGGGCACACACCGCAAGACGTGACGATCCGTCACTGAAATCAGGCAAAAACGGCAGGCGACGGGCGGCAGCCGTGCCGCTTGGCAGGCCCGCCACGCCTCAGCTGCGCACCAGCTTCTCGTAATCTTCTGCGATGGTGCGGGTCAGCTCGCCAACCTCGAAGCGGTAGTCTCCGATCTGACCCACCGGGGTGACCTCGGCAGCGGTGCCCGTCAGCCAGCACTGCTCGAAGTCTTCCAGCTCTTCGGGCATGATGTGGCGCTCGTGCACCTTGATCTGGCGATCCTTCAGCATGCCGATCACCGTCTGCCGGGTGATGCCGTCGAGGAAGCAGTCGGGCAGCGGGGTGTGCACCTCGCCATCCTTGACGAAGAAGATGTTGGCCCCGGTCGCCTCGGCCACATAGCCGCGGTAGTCCAGCATCAACGCATCCGAACACCCCTTGGCCTCGGCCGCATGCTTGGCCATGGTGCAGATCATGTAAAGACCCGAAGCCTTGGCATGGCTGGGGATGGTCTCGGGGCTGGGGCGCTTCCATTTCGAGATGTCGAGCTTCGCACCCTTCATCTTGGCGTCGCCGTAATAGGCGCCCCATTCCCACACCGCGATGGCCACATGCACCGGGTTGCGGGCCGAGGCCACGCCCATGTCGGGGCCGGCGCCACGCCAGGCGACGGCGCGCACATAGGCGTCCTGCAGGCGATTGGCCCTGAGCACCTGTTCCTTGGCCCATTCCAGCTCGTCCACCGACCAGGGCACCTCGAAATCGACCATCTGCGCCGAGCGCCTCAGCCGCTCGGAATGCTCGCGGCTCTTGAAAATCTTGCCGCCGTAGGCCCGTTCGCCCTCGAACACGGACGAGGCGTAATGGAGAGCATGGGAAAGGATATGAACATTGGCGTCCCGCCAGTTCACCATCCTGCCGTCCATCCAGATCAGACCGTCCCGGTCATCATATGAGGCACTCATCTTTAATCATCCTCTCCATTGCGCCAAGGCGAATTTTCAGAAGTTGCGCAGGTTAAGTCCGTTTCGGACATAAAATTACGCAAAACCGGGGAATCGCTATCAATTGATTCTTGGAAAGTCAACAAGACTGACATAAAACCCTTCAAGGTGCGCCAATTGCGATCGGAGGGGACAAATGGCCGAGGGTAGCGGCAGCAGCGGGCAGAGAGGCGAAGACCTGCTGTTCCTGACCGATGAGCAGCTGCGCAAGGGAATCGAGGCGATGTTCTTCGCCTACCGGGGCTTCACCGCCGATCCGGACCGCATCCTTGAAAAGCACGGCTACGGACGGGCTCATCACCGGGCGATCCATTTCATCAACCGCTCGCCGGGAACCACCGTCAACAATCTGCTGGATATCCTCGGGGTGACCAAGCAATCGCTCAACCGGGTTCTGCGCACCCTGATCGAGGACGGGCTGGTGGAAAGCCGCGTCGGCACCCGCGACAAGCGCGAACGCAACCTGTTCCTCACCGAAAGCGGCCGGGCCTTCGAGGAAGAGCTTTCACGCGCCCAGCGCGCCCGGATGCGCGCCGCCTATCGCAGCGCCGGGCCCGAGGCGGTGGCGGGCTTTCGCAAGGTGCTCGAGTCGATGATGGATGCCGATCTGCGGCGACACTTCAACAAACTGAAGGATTCCGGGCCATGAGCGCCCCCGAAGCGCATCTTCTGATCGTTGACGATGATGAACGCATCCGCGGGTTGTTACAGAAGTTCCTTCTGCGCAACGGCTTCCTGGTGACCGCGGCCCGCGACGCGGCCCACGCCCGCCGCCTGCTGGCGGGGCTGGAGTTCGACCTGATCGTGCTTGACGTGATGATGCCCGGCGAAGACGGCATCGACCTCACCCGCAGCCTGCGCGAGACGCTCGAAACCCCGATCCTGCTGCTCACCGCCAAGGGCGAAACCGAAGACCGGATCGCCGGGCTCGAGGCCGGCGCCGACGACTATCTGCCCAAACCCTTCGAGCCGAAGGAGCTGCTGCTGCGGATCAACGCGATCCTGCGCCGGGTGCCGCAGGAAAGCCCCGCCGGCTCGGTGCCGCAGGTGCTCCACCTCGGCCCCGTCCGCTACGACGTCGAACGCGGAGAATTATGGCGCGGTGACACGCCGGTGCACCTGACCGCTACCGAAAGCCAGCTGATGAAAATCTTCGCCGCCAGCCCCGACCAGCCGGTAAGCCGGGCCGAACTGGTGGAAAAGCTGGGCCGCGACAGGGGCCAGGCGCAGGAACGCGCGGTGGATGTGCAGATCACCCGGCTGCGCCGCAAGATCGAGCAGGATCCCAAACAGCCCCGCTACCTGCAGACGGTGCGCGGCGCGGGCTACATGCTGGCACCGGATTAGGCGGCAGGACCCATTGATCCCGCAGATGGCAGGATTCAGCCGAGCAGGCAGAATCAGTCTCTAATTCAGGGAAAATCGCACCTTTACCACAACCCGCACTCGGGCGGCGGATTGCCCGGCCACTCGGCCACCGGCATGGCCCGCAGGTCGGTGCGGAAGGCGGCGCTGGTGCGGGCGTCCTCGGGGCCCTCGCTCAACACCCCACGCCCCGTGAGCAGGTTGACATCACAGGTGCCGGAGGCGTCGAGATCGAGCGTATCGTACCAGCTGTAGGTGAACCCCGCGAGCACGAAGGCTCCGCCACGCCAGGCGATGGTCAGGGTCTGGCGCCAGCGGTTGCGGCCGATCGATTCGTTCATCGAGATCACCTGCAACGAGCCGCCCGCCGTGCGATCCAGCGAGGGCTGCTGGCCGATGCCGCCAACCCAGACCAGGGCCGGGGCCCGCAGCGCCAGCGCCTCGCCGCCGCCCGGCAGGCCGGCGTAGATCAGCAGATCCGCCTCGCCGCCTTCGGTGGTTTCCACCAGCACGGCCCGGTCTGCCACGCCATCGCCGGTGAAATCGGCCACCAGTTCGGAAAGGGCCTCGGCCCGGGCCAGGGCCGGCAGCACGACGAGCAGGACGACAAGCAGCCTCATGGCCTTTCCCTCGCTTGTTCCACGGCAAGTATTGCCCTAGCGTCGGGCCATGACAACCGCGCTCTACACCCATCCCGATTGCCTGCAGCACCTCACGCCCCCCGGCCATCATGAATGCGCCGAGCGGCTGGAGGCCATCGCCAGGGCCCTGGCCGCCCCCGAATTCGGGGTGCTCGAGAGGCGCGAGGCGCCGCTGGCCGTAGAGGCGGACATCCTTCTGTGTCACCCGCCCGAACACCTGGCGGAAATCCGCGCCGCCATCCCCGACAGCCGCTATGCGGCACTCGATGCCGACACTTTCGTCTCGCCCGGCTCTCTGCAGGCCGCGTTCAGGGCGGTGGGCGGCAATGTGGCGGCGGTGGACGCGGTGCTGGCCGGCGAGGTTGCCAACGCCTTCGTCGCCTGCCGCCCGCCCGGCCACCACGCCGAGCCGCACCGGGCCATGGGCT
>WFPZ01000305.1 GCA_015487335.1 Paracoccaceae bacterium | reverse complement strand
GCCTTCGCCTCGGCGCTCGAGGCCGTGGCCCCGGATTTCCCGGATACCAAGTTCGCGATCATCGACATGGTGGTGGATCAGCCCAACGTGCGCTCGGTCGTCTTCAAGGAGCACGAAGGCTCCTACCTGGTGGGCGTGGCCGCGGCCAAGGCCTCCAAGACCGGCACCGTGGGCTTCATCGGCGGCATGGACATCCCGCTGATCCGCAAGTTCGCCTGCGGCTACGTGCAGGGCGTGAAGGCCACCAACCCCGACGCCACCGTGATCCAGAACATGACCGGCACCACCCCGGCCGCCTGGAACGACCCGGTGAAGGGCGCTGAACTGGCCAAGGCCCAGATCGCCAAGGGCGCCGACGTGATCTATGCCGCTGCCGGCGGCACCGGCGTGGGCGTGCTGCAGGCTGCCGCCGATGCGGGCATCTACTCGATCGGGGTGGACAGCAACCAGAACTACCTGCACCCGGGCTCGGTGCTGACCTCGATGATCAAGCGGGTCGACGTGGCCGTCTACGAGGCCTTCAAGGAAGGCGAGAACCTGACCACCGGCTTCAAGGTTCTGGGCCTGGCCAACGGCGGTGTCGACTACGCCCTCGACGAGTACAATGCCGAGATCTTCACCGACGAGATCAAGGCGGCCGTGGAAGAAGCCAAGGCCAAGATCATCTCGGGCGAGATCGAGGTGCACGACTACATGTCCGACAACTCCTGCCCGGTGGAATAAGGAACACCCCTTATGGGCAGTGAAACCGAACAGGGGCGGCAGGAAACTGCCGCCCCGGCCATAGAGCTTCGCGGCATCTCCAAGGCCTTCGGGCCGGTGCAGGCGAACAAGGACATTTCCATCTCGGTCGCCAAGGGCACCATTCACGGGATCATCGGCGAGAACGGCGCCGGGAAATCGACACTGATGTCGATTCTCTACGGATTCTACCGCGCCGATTCGGGCGAGATCTACATCAACGGCAAGAAGACCGAGATCCACGACAGCCAGGACGCCATCGCCGCCGGCATCGGCATGGTGTTCCAGCATTTCAAGCTGGTGGAGAATTTCACCGTTCTGGAAAACGTCATCCTCGGAGCCGAGGACGGGCCGATGCTGCGCCCCTCGCTGGCCAAGGCCCGGCGCACCCTGCGCGAACTGGCCACCGAATACGAACTCAACGTGGACCCGGACGCGGTGATCGAAGACCTCTCGGTGGGGCACCAGCAGCGGGTGGAGATCCTCAAGGCGCTCTACCGGCAGGCCGACATCCTGATTCTGGACGAGCCCACCGGCGTGCTGACCCCGGCCGAGGCCGACCATCTGTTCCGCATCCTGCGCAACCTCAAGGCGCAGGGCAAGACGATCCTGCTGATCACCCACAAGCTGCGCGAGATCATGGAGATCACCGATACCGTCAGCGTGATGCGCCAGGGCGAGATGAAGGGCACCGTGCGCACCAGCGAAACCTCGCCCGAGGACCTCGCCGAGCGCATGGTGGGGCGCAAGGTGCTGCTGCGGGTCGACAAGAAGCCCGCCACTCCCGGAGAGACGGTGCTGGAGGTGGAGAACCTGCGCGTGGTGGACAATGCCGGCGTCGAGCGGCTGCGCGGCATCTCGCTTCAGGTTCGGGCAGGCGAGATTCTGGGCATTGCCGGGGTTGCCGGCAACGGCCAGTCAGAACTGCTGGAAGTGCTGGGGGGCTTTCGCGAGGCCTCCGGTACGGTGCGGCTCAAGGGCCAGGAGCTTGCCCTGTCGGGCCGCCATGCCGACGGCCAGTCGCGGCGGGCGCGGGGCATCGCCCACGTGCCGGAAGATCGCCAGAGCGAAGGGCTGATCATGGAATTCGCAGCCTGGGAAAACATCGTCTTCGGCTACCACCACGACCCGCAATACCAGAAGAACCGGCTGCTGATGGACAACGCCGGCATCCGCAAGATCGCCGCCGGCAAGATGGAACGGTTCGACGTGCGCCCGCGTGACGTCAACCTGCGCGCCAAGAGCTTCTCGGGCGGCAACCAGCAGAAGCTGGTGCTGGCCCGCGAAATGGAGCGCAACCCCGACCTGCTGCTGGTCGGCCAGCCCACCCGCGGGGTGGACATCGGCGCCATCGAGTTCATCCACCAGAACATCATAAAGCTGCGCGACCAGGGCAAGGCGATCCTGCTGGTCAGCGTGGAACTGGACGAAATCATGAGCCTTTCAGACCGAATCGCAGTGATGTTCGACGGCCGCATCATGGGCGAACGACGCCCCGAGGAAACCGACGAACGCGAACTGGGCCTGCTGATGGCCGGTGTCACCAATACCGGGGAGGCCGCCTGATGGAGCGGATGCCGAAATGGGCCGATGTCTTTCTCGTGCCCTTCATCAACCTGGTTCTGGCCTTCCTGGTTTCGGGGCTGGTGGTGCTGGCGATCGGGGAAAACCCGCTGGATGCGATCTACTACATGGTGAAGGGCGCAGTGGGCACCACCTCGGGGCTGGGGTATACGCTTTATTACGCGACCAACTACATCTTCACCGGGCTGGCGGTGGCGGTCGCCTTCCAGGCGCGTCTGTTCAACATCGGCGGCGAGGGGCAGGCGGCAATCGCCGGCATCGGCGTTGCATTGGTGATGCTGGCCTTCGACTGGCCCGCATGGTGGCTGGCCCTGCCCTTCGCGATAGCCGGGGCGGCGGCCTTCGGGGCGGCCTGGGCCTTCATTCCGGCCTGGCTGCAGGCCAAGCGCGGCAGCCACATCGTGATCACCACCATCATGTTCAATTTCATCGGCGCGGCGCTGATGGGGTATCTGCTCAACGGTGTCCTCAAGAACCCCAACACCCAGAACGCCGAAACCGTGGCCTTCCCCAAGGCCGCCGCCCTGCCCACCGCCTATGACATCCTTGCCCCGCTGGGAATTCCGTTTTCCAAGTCGGCGCCGCTGAACATCAGCTTCATCCTGGCGCTGATCTGCGCCTGGCTGGTGTGGCTGCTGATCTGGCGCACCCGGCTGGGCTATCAGATCCGCGCCTTCGGCCAGAGCGAAAGCGCGGCCCGCTACGCCGGGATCTCCGCGGTGAGGGTGACGATCATCGCCATGCTGATCTCGGGCGGGCTGGCGGGCCTGCTGGCCATCAACGTGGTGATGGGCGAGCAGGAGCGCCTGATCAAAGAATTCGTCGAGGGCGCGGGCTTCGTCGGCATCGCGGTGGCGCTGATGGGGCGCTCGCACCCCTTCGGAATCGTGCTGGCGGCTCTGCTGTTCGGGATGCTGACCCAGGGCGGGTTCGAGCTTCTGTGGGAGATGCCCGGCATCTCGAAGGAGATGGTTCTGGTCATCCAGGCGCTGATCATCCTGTTCACCGGCGCGCTCGACAACATGGTGCGGGTGCCGGTCGAGCGGATGTTCCTGTGGCTCGGAAAGGGGCGTGCGTGATGGAAGGCTTCCTGCAACTGATCCTGACGCTGGACATGTCGATCCGCCTGTCGGTGGTGCTGCTGCTGGCCTGCCTGGCGGGGCTGTTTTCCGAACGCGCCGGCATCGTGGACATCGGGCTGGAAGGCAAGATGCTGATCGCGGCCTTTTTCGCGGCCGCCGTTTCCTTCGAGACCGGCAGCGCCTGGATGGGCGTGCTGGCGGCGATGGCCGCCTCTCTGGCGTTTTCGATGATCCATGCGATCGCCTCTATCACCTACCGGGGAAACCAGCTGATTTCCGGCGTGGCGGTCAACTTTCTGGCCTCGGGGCTTACGGTGGTGATCGGCAATGCCTGGTACAGGAAGGGCGGGCAGACGCCGACGCTGGCAGGGGATGCCCGTTTTCGCGAAATCACCCTGCCCTTTGCCGATGCCCTGCGCGACGTGCCGGTGCTGGGGCCGATCTACTCGGACCTGATCTCGGGCCAGAACGCGCTGGTCTACATCGCCTTCGCCATCGTGCCCCTGAGCTGGTGGATACTCTACCGCACCCGCTTCGGGCTGCGCCTGCGCGCGGTGGGCGAGAACCCGGCTTCGGTGGATACCGCCGGCATCTCGGTTGTCAGGATGCGCTATTCGGCGCTGGTGATCACCGGCATCCTGTGCGGCCTGGCCGGGGCCTACCTTTCCACCGCCCAGGCCGCGGGCTTTGGCCGCGAGATGACCGCCGGGCGCGGCTATATCGCGCTGGCAGCACTGATCTTCGCCAAGTGGCGGCCGTGGTATGCGCTGGGGGCGACGCTGCTGTTCGGCCTGCTCGAGGCAATCTCCAACCTCTACCCGAACATCGACGTCTTCGGGATCTTCACCATTCCGGTGCAGTTCACCCAGGCGCTGCCCTATATCCTCACCGTGGTGATCCTCGCCGGCTTCATCGGCAAGGCGATCCCGCCCAAGGCCGGAGGCGAACCCTATGTCAAGGAAGAGTAAGGAACTCGCAAAGCTGATCCGCGAACGCGCAGGCGAGGCCCCGGTGCGGCTGGGGCTGGTGCTGGGCTCGGGGCTGGGCCACCTGGCAGAGGCCGGAAACGGCACCGCCATCGCCTATGAAGAGCTCGACGGTTTCCCCCATGCCGGGGTGTCAGGCCACAACCCGAAGCTAGTGATCGCAGAGCTCGAGGGCGTGCGGCTGGCCATCTTCGGCGGGCGGGCGCACTACTACGAAAGCGGACGGGCCGATGCCATGCGCCTGCCGCTGGAGGTGCTGCGCGAACTGGGAGCAGACAGCGTGCTGCTGACAAATGCGGCGGGCTCCCTGCGGGCCGATTTTCCGCCGGGGCGGCTGATGCTGCTTGAAGATCACATCAACTTCGCCGGCATCAACCCCCTGATCGGCGAGGCTTCCGATCGGCGTTTCGTGCCCATGACCCAGGCCTACGACCCGGAAATCCGCAAGGCCCTGCGCGCCGCCGCCCACGAAGAGGGCATGGTGCTGCGCGAGGGCGTCTATGCGTGGTTCTCCGGCCCTTCCTTCGAAACCCCCGCCGAAATTCGCGCAATCCGCGAGCTGGGTGCCGACGCGGTGGGCATGTCCACGGTTCCGGAGGTGATTCTCGCCCGGTTCCTGGGGCTTCGGGTCGGCGCGATTTCGGTGATCACCAACATGGCCGCCGGCATGAGCGACGAGCCGATCAGCCACGAACAGACCAAGGCCATGGCCCCGATCGGCGCCGAAAAACTGGAGAAAATCCTGCGCCGCTACCTGCGCGGGCTGTAATCGCTCCGATTTGTCGCAGTCGGAGGGGCTACACGGGCACGGTTTCGAAGCGTAACAGAGCTGCAACGCTTGGCGGTTATGAACATATGCAAATGTTTGCTTTTGTCATGAGTTCGGATACCGTCGCGCGACAGGTCTCCGGGCTGATTCCCTGCTCTGCCACGCACTGTCATCGCATCGGACCCGGTCTTAACGCATCGACGGCATGGGCCAGCACCCTGCCGGGGTGCTGCTGCATCTTGCAACCAGGGGGCAATCCTCCGCCGGAATAAGAAAACATGAACATTTATCTGCCAATAGCCGAAGTCTCCGTGAACGCCTATCTCCTTCTGGGGCTGGGCGGCATCGTCGGAATCCTCTCCGGCATGTTCGGTGTCGGGGGCGGCTTCCTGATGACGCCGCTGCTCTTCTTCATCGGCATCCCGCCCGCCGTGGCGGTGGCCACCGAGGCCAACCAGATCGTTGCCTCGTCGTTTTCGGGCGTGCTGGCGCACCTGCGACGAAAGACGGTCGATCTCAAGATGGGCACGGTGCTGCTGATCGGCGGTCTGATCGGCGCCTTTCTCGGCATCCAGCTGTTCAACTACCTCAAGTCGCTGGGGCAGGTGGACCTGCTGGTCAAGCTTTCCTACGTGGTCTTCCTCAGCATCATCGGCTCGTTGATGTTCGTCGAAAGCCTGCGCGCGATCATGCGCTCAAAGCGCACCGGCGGCGCACCGCCCAAGCGGCGCAAGCACACCTGGATCCATGCCCTGCCCTTCAAGATGAAGTTCCGCACTTCCGGGCTCTATATCTCGGTGATCCCGCCGGTCCTGGTGGGTGTCGCGGTGGGCGTGCTGGCGGCGATCATGGGCGTGGGCGGCGGCTTCATCATGGTGCCTGCCATGATTTACCTGCTGGGCATGCCCACCAAGGTGGTGGTCGGAACCTCGCTGTTCCAGATCATCTTCGTGACCGCCTTCACCACCCTGGCGCACGCCACCACCAACTACACGGTGGACATCGCGCTGGCCCTGCTGCTGATGACCGGCGGGGTGATCGGCGCCCAGATCGGCACCCGCATCGGCCTGAAGCTGAAGGCAGAGCAGCTGCGCATCCTGCTGGCGATGATGGTGCTCGGCGTGGTGGCCAAACTGGGGCTGGAGCTGCTTCTGCAGCCGGCCGAGCTGTACTCCATCGGCGCGGGAGGCGAATGATGTTCAGAATCCTTCTCGCAGCCCTGCTGCTGGCCCTGCCCGCCAAGGCCGGAGACGAGCAGGTGGTCGCCGGCCTGTCCCAGAACCGCATCGCCATTACCGCCAATTTCGACGGATCGGAAATCCTGATCTTCGGCGCCGTGAAGCGTAACTCGCCGCCTCCCAAGGGCGCCCCCATGGAAGTGGTCATCACCGTGGCCGGCCCCTCACAGCCGGTAACCGTCCGGCGCAAGGACAAGCGGCTCGGCATCTGGGTGAACGTGGATGCGGTAGAGCTGGACTCCGCCCCCAGCTTCTATGCCGTGGCCACCACCGGACCGATGGAAAAGGTGCTGAACCCGGAAGAAGACAGAAAATACCGCATTTCCATCCGCCACGAGATAAGCGCCGCCGCCGCAGACGCCGAGGTTCCGGATGTCGATGCCTTCACCGAGGCGCTGATCCGGATCCGTACGGAAAAGGGGCTCTACCAGCTGAAACCCGGCTCGGTGCAGCTGAGCGAGGAAACCCTGTTCCGCACCTCGATCAAGCTGCCCTCGAATCTCACCGAAGGCGAATATACCACCCGCATCTTCCTGACCCGCGACGGCCAGGTCATAGACGAGTACGAAACCTCCATCGACGTCAGCAAGGTCGGGCTGGAGCGCTGGCTGTTCAAGCTGTCGCGCGAAAAACCGCTCTACTACGGGCTGCTGTCGCTGTTCATCGCAATCGTCGCCGGCTGGGGTGCCTCCGCCTTCTTCAACTATTTCCGCAGCTAGGCGCCGGCCCTGTCCGGCTTCATCTTGCCGAAATACTCCGGGGGTCCGGGGGCAGCGCCCCCGGATTTCCGCCGCCCGTCCTCAGCCCCGGCCCACGAAAGGCATCTTGGTGGCCATGATGGTCATGGACAGGATGTTGCTCTCCAGCGACAGGCTGGCCATCTGAAAGACGGCGTCGGCCACATCCCTCACATCCATCGTGGGTTCGGGGCGCAGGCTGCCGTCGGCCTGGGGCACGCCGCGGGTAAAGGCCTCGGTCATCTCGGTCAGCGCATTGCCGATGTCGATCTGCCCGCAGGCGATGTCATAGGGCCGGCCGTCCAGCGCGATGGTCTTCGTCAGGCCCGAAACCCCGTGCTTGGTGGCGGTATAGGGCGCGGTGCCGGGGCGCGGCACATGGGCCGAGATGGAACCGTTGTTGATGATCCGCCCGCCCCGAGGTGACTGACGGCGCATCTGCCTGAAGGCGGCACGGGCACAAAGAAACATGCCGGTGAGATTGACATCCACCACCGCCTTCCAGTCCTCCACCTCGATCTCGTCGATGGTTGCGGCCGGCGCGCCGCGCCCGGCATTGTTGAACAGCACATCCAGCCGGCCCGTCTTCTCCACGAACGCACCGAAGGCGGCATCCACCGAAGCGGCATCGGTGACATCCGCCGGCAGGGCGAAGGCGCCCCGGTGACGGGCGGCAATCTCTTCCAGCGGTTCGGCGCGGCGGGCCAGCAGCCCCACCTGCCAGCCGCCCTCCAGAAAGCGCAGCGCCGTGGCCTTGCCGATACCGGCGCTGGCGCCGGTGATGATGATCGTGCCGGTCATCTCATTCCTCTCCCCGGATCTGTGCCTGCAGTTGAAACGAGGCCGGCGCGGCGTTCAAGTCCGATATGCCCAGCGCCGCGCGCGGCCGGGCCAGGCGGTTGCGCGTCACCCACAGCAGGCGCTCCTGGGCACGGGTGATCGCCACATAGGCCAGCCGCTTCCACAGCGGCGTGCCCGCCTCGCTGCGCCCGGAGCGGCTGGCGGCCCAGATATCGGGGGCGAAGACCTGAACATCCGGCCACTGCGAGCCCTGCGCCTTGTGGATGGTCACCGCCGCCCCGTGCAGGAATACCGCCCCCATGCGCGCGGCATAGGGGATGAAGGGCTCTTCCTCGCCGGGTTTCTCGATCTTGATGATCGAGGCGGCCCCCACCTGCGGGTCTTCCGCCCCGACCAGATGCAGCCGGGAAAAGCCCGGCTTGCGGCCGGGGCCGAGGTAGATCGCCTGCGCCCCCTTGATCAGCCCGCGCGCCTCCAGCTCGATGCGCCG
>WFPZ01000304.1 GCA_015487335.1 Paracoccaceae bacterium | reverse complement strand
GCGTAGAGCCCGCCCTGGGCCACCAGGCTGTCATGGGTGCCCTCGGCCACGATCCGCCCCCGGTCGAAGACGAGGATGCGGTCGGCCTTCTTCACGGTGGCAAGGCGGTGGGCGACGATGATCGTGGTGCGGTCCTTCGCCATGGCCTCGACCGCCTTCTGCACCGCCTGCTCGCTTTCGGCATCGAGCGCCGAGGTGGCCTCGTCGAGCAGCAGGATGGGGGCGTTGCGCAGGATCGCCCGGGCGATGGCGATGCGCTGCTTCTGCCCGCCCGAAAGCATCACCCCGCGTTCGCCCACGTAGGTATCGTAGCCCTGCGGCAGGGCCTGGATGAACTCGTGCGCGGCGGCGGCGCGGGCGGCGGCCTCGATTTCCTCGTCGGAGGCATCGAGCCGGCCGAAGCGGATGTTCTCGCGCGCGGTGGCGGCGAAGATCACCGGATCCTGCGGTACCAGCGCCAGTTCGCGGCGGAAATCCTCGCGGCGCATGTCCGGCAGGGCGATGCCGTCGATGGTGATGCGGCCCGATTCGGGATCATAGAAGCGCTCGAGCAGCTGGATGATGGTGGACTTGCCAGCCCCCGAGGGCCCCACCAGCGCCACCGTCTCGCCCGGCGAGACGGTGAAACTGACTCCGTCAAGCGCCGCCTGGGCAGGGCGCGAGGGGTAACGGAAGGTGACATCCTCGAAGGCGATCTCGCCGCGCGCGGGATGCGGGGCGGGAACCGGATCTTCAGGGTCGGCCACATCGTCGGCGGCGTTGAGAAGCTCCACCAGCCGCTCGGTCGCGCCGGCGGCGCGCTGCAGTTCGCTCCAGATTTCGGAAAGCGCGGCCACCGAACCGGCGACCATCACCGCGTAGATGACGAACTGCACCAGCACGCCGGCGCTCATCTCGCCGGCGCGCACGTCGCGCGCCCCCACCCACAGCACGCCGACAACCCCCGAGAAGATCAGGGCGATCACGATCACCGTCATCAGCGCCCTGGTGGCGATGCGGCGCCTGGCGCTTTCGAAGGCCTGCTCCGTCACCTCGGCGAACTCGGCGCGGCTGGCCCGTTCGTGGGTGAAGGCCTGCACCGTCTGCACCGAAAGCAGCGCCTCCGAGGCCCGCCCCGAGGAGGCGGCGATCCAGTCCTGGTTCTCGCGCCCCAGCTCGCGCAGGCGGCGGCCGAGAATGATGATCGGCACGATCACCACCGGCACGATCAGCAGCGCCAGCCCGGTGAGCTTGGCCGAGGTGAACAGCATCAGCACGAAGCCGCCGAAGAAGATCAGCACGTTGCGCAGCGCCACCGAGACCGACGAGCCGATCACCGAGAGGATCAGCGTGGTGTCGGTGGTGATCCGGCTGAGCACCTCGCCGGTCATGATCTTTTCGTAGAAGGCGGGGCTCATGCCGATCATCCGGTCGAACACCGCCTTGCGGATGTCGGCCACCACCCGCTCGCCCAGCCGGGTGACGAGGTAGTAGCGCAGCCCCGTGCCCAGCGCCAGCAGCGCCGCCACCACCAGAGCGATCAGGAAGGTCCGATCGAGCAGCGATTCCGAGGAGGCCTGGAAGGAATCGATGATCATCCGCACCGCCAGCGGCAGGATCAGCGAGATCGTGGCGGTGGCCACCAGCGCCACCAGCGACAGCACCATCATCAGCCGGTAGGGCCTGAGAAACGGCCACAGCCCGGCGATGGCACCGATGCGCTTCGATTTCGCCCGGTCCTGCTCGGTCTCGATCATCGGCGGCGCCATGCTCTCATCCCCGTACCCGTCCTGCCGCGGCTGCGCTTCGCCCGCCAGCAACCTGCCCCCACCGTCCAGATCAGCAGGAAATTGGAGCGGGTGATGGGAATCGAACCCACATCTTCAGCTTGGAAGGCTGCGGCTCTACCATTGAGCTACACCCGCGACGGAGTGATTTATTAGGAGCGATTTGCCCCGCGCGCAAGTGGCACGAGATCGCAGGGAGATTACAGACGATCACGCCGTGCCGCAACATCAAACGACAAGCGGGCCGGCCGGGGGCGGAACCGGCGAAACCGGGACGCGGAGCAATCGGGAAACGTTGCCGCGATCGACGGCGGTGGACATTTGCCGCCGGTTCGGATAGTTCGGGCAGACATTATGGTTTAATGTTAAACCATTTTCCGGGAGGGTCCGAAAATGACCGAGCAGCGACAGGACGGCCTGCGGCAGGCAGCGCTCGACTATCACGAATTTCCCAAGCCGGGCAAGCTGGAGATCCGCGCCACCAAGCCGCTGGCCAACGGCCGCGACCTGGCCCGTGCCTACAGCCCCGGCGTGGCCGAAGCCTGCAACGAAATCAGGGACAACCCGGCCACGGCCAGCCGCTTTACCGCCAAGGGCAACCTGGTGGCCGTGGTCACCAACGGCAGTGCCGTTCTGGGCCTGGGCAACATCGGGGCGCTGGCCTCGAAGCCGGTGATGGAGGGCAAGGCGGTCCTGTTCAAGAAATTCGCCAACATCGACTGTTTCGATATCGAACTGAACGAATCCGACCCCGAAAGGCTGGCCGACATCATCTGCGCCATGGAGCCCGGCTTCGGCGCCATCAACCTCGAAGACATCAAGGCGCCGGACTGTTTTATCGTTGAACAATTGTGCCGCGAACGCATGAACATCCCCGTCTTCCACGACGACCAGCACGGCACGGCCATCGTGGTGGGCGCGGCCGCCACCAATGCGCTGAGCGTGGCCGGCAAGTCGTTTTCCCGGATCAAGGTGGTGTCCACCGGCGGCGGCGCGGCGGGAATCGCCTGCCTGAACATGCTGCTCAAGCTCGGGGTGAAGCGCGAGAACATCTGGCTGTGCGATCTGCACGGGCTGGTGCACGAAGGCCGCACCGAGGACATGACCCCGCAGAAGGCCGCCTTCGCCCAGCCCGGCGGGCCGCGCACCCTCGACGAGGTGATCGAGGGGGCGGATATGTTCCTCGGCCTGTCCGGCCCAGGGGTGCTCGGCCCCGAAATGGTGAAGAAGATGGCAAAACGCCCGATCATCTTCGCCCTGGCCAATCCCACGCCGGAAATCATGCCCGACGAGGCCCGCAGGGTGGCGCCGGATGCGATCATCGCCACGGGGCGTTCGGACTTTCCGAATCAGGTCAACAACGTGCTGTGCTTCCCCTTCATCTTCCGCGGCGCGCTGGATGTCGGGGCCACCGAGATCAACGACGCCATGGCCCTGGCCTGCGTCGAGGCGATCGCGGCGCTGGCACGCGCCACCACCTCGGCCGAGGCCGCCGCCGCCTATCAGGGAGAGCCGATGACCTTCGGCCCCGACTACCTGATCCCCAAGCCATTCGATCCGCGCCTGATCGGGGTGGTCGCCACCGCCGTGGCCAGGGCGGCGATGGAGTCGGGGGTCGCCACCCGCCCGATCGAGGACCTCGCCGCCTACAAGGCCCATCTCGACGGCTCGGTCTTCAAGTCCGCCCTGATCATGCGCCCGGTCTTCGAGGCCGCGGCCACCGCCACCCGCCGGATCGTCTTTGCCGAGGGCGAGGACGAGCGGGTGCTGCGCGCCGCCAATGCGATTCTCGAGGAGACCACCGACAAGCCGATCCTGATCGGTCGTCCCGAGGTTATCGCGGCGCGCTGCGAACGGGCCGGGCTGTCGATCCGCCCCGAGCGCGACTTCGAGATCGTCAACCCCGAGAACGACCCGCGCTACCGCGACTACTGGACGACCTACCACCGGCTGATGGAGCGCCGCGGCGTCACCCCCGACCTCGCCAAGGCGATCATGCGCACCAACACCACCGCCATCGCCGCCGTGATGGTGCACCGCGAAGAGGCCGACAGCCTGATCTGCGGCACCTTCGGGCAGTACCTGTGGCACCTCAACTACGTGCAGCAGGTGCTCGGAACCGGCGGGCTGCACCCGGTGGGTGCGCTCAGCCTGATCATCCTCGAAGACGGGCCGATCTTCATCGCCGACACCCAGGTGAACCCCGAGCCGACCCCCCAGCAGGTGGCCGAAACCGTCATCGCCTCGGCCCGCCATGTGCGCCGCTTCGGGATCACCCCCAACATCGCGCTGTGTTCCCATTCGCAGTTCGGCAACCTCGACATCCCCTCGGGCCGCACCATGCGCGCGGCACTGGAGATCCTCGACAGCGCGGAACGCGATTTCGCCTATGAGGGCGAGATGCACATCGACGTGGCGTTCGACGAGGCTCTGCGCCGGCGGATCTTCCCAAACTCGCGGATGAAGGGGCCGGCCAACGTGCTGATCTTCGCCAATACCGATGCCGCCAGCGGGGTGCGCAACATCCTGAAGATGAAGGCCGGCGGCCTGGAGGTGGGGCCGATCCTGATGGGCATGGGCAACCGGGCGCATATCGTCACCCCCTCGATCACCCCGCGCGGGCTGCTGAACATGGCCGCACTCGCCGGCACGCCGGTGGCCCATTACGGCTGAGGCGCGATCTCACGCCTCAGGTGGCTCATAGATGCCCTTCAGGAACTTGTAGTCCGGACCTGTGATAGCGAGGATTTTTCGGCGCGTCTCGCACGGAAGATCCTCGAACCGCAGCTTCGGCCCGCCGGTTTGCAACCTTGGAATTTCGATCTTCCTGCCTGCCATTTGCGATAGGTCCTCTGCCAGCCGGTCCAGCTCCTCCAGCTTGTAGATCTTGTCAAAATAGCCCAGATCACCACCCAGATATTGGCGCTGCAGGCGGAAGTGGCGGCGGATCTTGTCGTTGCTCAGGTAGTAGAGACGGTAGCGCGCACAAAACTCCTCGATGCCGGGCGTCAGGCTCAACCCCAGAGCCTTGGCGATAAGACGGTCATAGGCGCGCAGGCCGATATCACGATGGAATATCACACGGTTGCCGTAAGCCGAGAGGAACCGGCGCACCGGATCGCGCACCACGGCTATCTTGTGGCAGCCGCGGGCGTAGAACCTGGTCAGCGGCGAAAGCGGCACGTCGGGCGACGACCAGTAATCGCCGGGGCCGTCCGCCAGCTCTTTCAGAACGGCGCGGATGGAAGTGTTGCCCACTTTTCTTATCGGGAAATAGGCAAGCTTTCTGGATTTGACTATTTCGACCAATTCCCGTCCCGTTTCTCACATCTCCGCCGGACGCTGCTTACAATATCGCGCACGGACAGACAAATTACGCCTGCCCCTGCCCCGGGCTTGCCCTTCTCCCGCACCTCGTGACATTCCTTCGCAAGGCAAGTTGTTGCCCGCGCCGGCCTGCAGGCGTAGACCGGAGCCAACGGAGGAGGCATGCAATGGCATACAAAGACGTTTATTCCGCCTGGAAATCCGATCCCGAGGCCTTCTGGATGGCCGCGGCCGAGGCCATCGACTGGGAGCGCAAGCCCTCCAGGGCACTGTTCGACGAAAAGGCCCCGATCTACGAGTGGTTCTCGGACGGGCTGGTCAACACCTGCCACAACGCCGTCGATCGTCACGTGAAGGCCGGGCGTGGCGCGCAGACGGCGATCATCTACGACAGCCCCGCAACCGGCGCCAAGGCGAAGATCACCTATGCCGAGCTGCTCGAGAAGGTCTCGACGCTGGCCGGAGCGCTGGCCGCGAAAGGCGTGACCAAGGGAGACCGGGTGGTGATCTACATGCCGATGGTGCCCGAGGCGCTGGTCGCCATGCTGGCGGTGACGCGGATCGGGGCGATCCACTCGGTCGTGTTCGGCGGTTTCGCCGCGAACGAGCTGGCGGTGCGCATCGACGATGCGCAGCCCAAGGCGGTGATCGCCGGCTCCTGCGGCATCGAGCCGGGCCGGGTGGTGGCCTACAAGCCGCTTCTGGACGAGGCCATCGAGCTGGCCTCCCACAAGCCCGAGTTCACCGTCATCCTCCAGCGCAAGCAGCTGCGCGCCGAGCTCATCGAAGGGCGCGACCATGACTGGGAGGAATTCGTCAGGGGGGCCGCCCCGGCCGACTGCGTGCCGGTGGAAGGCAATCACCCCGTCTACATCCTCTACACCTCCGGCACCACCGGCCAGCCCAAGGGCGTGGTGCGCCATACCGGCGGCCATCTGGTGGCGCTCAACTGGACGATGAAGAACATCTACGACGTGGACCCGGGCGATGTGTACTGGGCCGCCTCGGACGTGGGCTGGGTGGTGGGCCACAGCTACATCTGCTATGGCCCGCTGGTGCATGGCAACACCACCGTGGTGTTCGAGGGCAAGCCCGTGGGCACCCCCGATGCCGGCACCTTCTGGCGGGTGATCGAGGAACACGGGGTGCGCTGCCTGTTCACCGCGCCCACCGCCTTCAGGGCCATCAAGCGCGAGGATCCCGGGGGCGAATTCGTCAGGAAATACGATCTCTCGACGCTCAAGTCGCTGTTTCTCGCCGGCGAACGGGCCGACCCGGACACCATCGAATGGGCGCAGGAGATGCTGGGCGTGCCGGTGATCGACCACTGGTGGCAGACGGAAACCGGCTGGGCGATCGCCGCCAACCCGCTGGGAATCGAGCAGCTTCCGGTCAAGATCGGCTCGCCCTCGGTGCCGATGCCCGGCTACGACGTGCGCATCCTCGACGAAGGCGGCCACGAGGTGGCGCCGGGCACCCTGGGGGCCATCGTCATCCGCCTGCCGCTGCCCCCGGGCACCCTGCCCACCCTGTGGAACGCCGAGGAACGCTTCCGCAAGAGCTACCTGGAACACTTCCCCGGCTACTACGAGACGGGGGATGCCGGCTATGTGGACGAGGACGGATACCTCTACATCATGGCCCGCACCGATGACGTGATCAACGTGGCCGGCCACCGGCTTTCCACCGGCGCCATGGAGGAGGTGCTGGCCTCGCACCCGGACGTGGCGGAATGCGCGGTGATCGGGGTGAAGGACAGGCTCAAGGGGCAGTTGCCGCTGGGGTTCCTGTGCCTGAACGCCGGATCGGGACGCGACCATGCGGACGTGGTGGCCGAATGCGTGCAGCTCGTGCGCACGAAAATCGGCCCCGTGGCCGCCTTCAGGCAGGCGGTGGTGGTGCAGCGCCTGCCCAAGACGCGCTCGGGCAAGATCCTGCGCGGAACCATGGCGCGAATCGCCGATGGAGAGCCCTTCAAGATGCCCGCCACGATCGACGATCCCGCCATTCTGGACGAGATCACCGAGGCGCTGAAGGCCCTGGGCTATCCTCGTGCGGATTGAAACGGGATTCTCAAAATGCAAACGAATCTAGTAAAATCAGCCGCATAGACTTGCCCAACCAAATCAAATGCGTAAGACCGACAAGTAACCCAGTGGTTGTTGTCGGTGGTGAACTTGCGGCATTTGGTTGTCTCCATACCGGAAGAAGATGGGCGGGGCCGCTCCGCGAACCGGAGATGTCGCAATCCCCTGAGGGTTGATTCCGGACGGCCCGAGCCGCCCGGAGCCTTCCGCCGCCGCAGTCGCGGGGTCTGACCTTGAAGCCCCTGCTCGTGATAGAGCCGTTGCCCGGCACCCGGGAACGGTTGAAGCAAGTCCTGCGCGACGGCGGCCATGCCGTCATCGCCGCCGGAACCGCGGCGGAAGGTCAGGCAAGGTTTCACAAGACGGGGCCGGAGGTGGTCCTGCTTGATCTGCGCCTGCCCGATGCCGACGGCGTGGCCTTTCTCAAGACCCTTGTCGAACATCCCTCCAGGCCGACGGTCATCGCGCTTTCGCCCGATGTCTCGGTTCCGCTCGCGGTCGAGGCGGTGCGCGCCGGTGCGTTCGAGTTTCTCATCGTGCCGGTCGAGGACAGGCTTCTGCTGGAAGCGGTGAAACGGGCGGTTGCAATTCACCGGCTGCGCAACGCGCCCTCTCTCGGCGCGGTGATGGAATCGGGGCATTTCCTGTTCGGCTCCAGCCGCCAGATCCGCGAGGTGGAAAAGAAGGTCCGTTCTCTGGCCGGCTCGGCCGCGCGAGTATTCATCACCGGGGAGATCTCCACCGGCAAGAGCCTTTGCGCCCGCATGATCCATGAACACTCGGGCCGGCGCGGGCGGTTCGTCACGGTGAACTGCGTCTCGGATACGACGGAAGCCCTGGAGGCAGAGCTGTTCGGCCGCCCCCCCGGCAGGGATGGCACCGGCGGCAGCCCGGGAGCGGTTCTTTTGGCCAACGGCGGCACCCTGTTTCTCGACAACGTCTGCGAGCTGCCCATGAAGCTGCAGTCACGCCTGCTGCGTTTCGTCGAAACCTCCGCGATCACTCCGCCAGGCGCTTCTGCACCGCGTTCCGTGGATGTGCGGATCATCTGCGCCACGACGCGGGACCCGCGCCAGGAGGCCAGGGCCGGGCGGTTCCGCGAGGATCTGTTCTACCGGCTGAACGTCATCGGCATCCACATGCCGCCGCTGCGCGAACGTGGCAATGACGCGGTGGAAATCGCCGAGGCGCTGCTGCAGGAATTCGGCGCCGCCGAGAAGCGCCGTTTCAAGCGGCTGTCCCCCGAGGTTGCCAACCTGTTCAACAACTTTTCCTGGCCGGGAAACCTGCGTCAGCTGATGAACGTGATGCAGCATATCATCGTGCTGCACGATGCCGAGGCCGTGACCCGCGACATGCTGCCGGGCGATCTTCTGGCCAGCGAATCGGGTGGCCCCGGCGGCGCTGCCGCGGACCTGAACCAGCTGCTGCAGGGCAAGACCCTGGCCGAGGTGGAGCGTTTCGTGATCGAGGCCACCATCGAGCGCACCAAAGGCTCGGTAACCAGGGCGGCTCGCATTCTCGGCGTCTCGCCCTCGACGCTCTACCGCAGGCTGGACGCCTGGAAGAAAGACTAGACTCAGGGCCCCGACGCGGGCGCCGCTACACGAACTGCTCTGCGGTCAGCCGCTCTTCCAGCCCGTGGCCGGGGTCGAACAGGATGCGGTGGGTGACCTTCGGCTCGCTGCGAATTTCCACCCAGACCACATCGCGCACCGAGCGGCTGTCGGCATCGGCCATCACCGGGCGCTTGCGGAATTCCAGCACGTCGAAGCGCACCACCGCCGTCTTCGGAAGCAGCGCCCCGCGCCAGCGCCGCGGCCGGAAGGCGGCCATGGCCGTCAGCGCCAGCACGTCCGAGCCGATCGGCAGGATCGGCCCGTGGGCGGAAAGGTTGTAGGCGGTGGAACCGGCCGGCGTGCATACCAGCGCCCCGTCGCAGACCAGCTCGGCCATGCGCAGCTTGCCGTCCACGGTGATTCGCAGCTTGGCCGCCTGAGGACCGGCGCGCAGCAGCGAAACCTCGTTGATCGCCAGCGCCCGGTGAATCGAGCCATCGGCGCATTCGGCCACCATGGACAGCGGGTTGATCTTCTCTTCCTCGGCCTCCTCGAGGCGCTCCAGCAGATCGTCCTCGTGAAACTCGTTCATCAGAAAGCCGATGGTGCCGCAGTTCATGCCATAGACGGGCGTATCCAGATGCATGGTGCTGTGCAGCGTCTGCAGCATGAACCCGTCGCCGCCCAGCGCCACGATCACGTCGGCCTCTTCCAGCGGCACGTTGCCATGGCGCGCCTCGAGCCGCTTGAGCGCCTCCTGCGCCTGCGGCACCTCGCTTGCCACGAATGCGATTTTCCTGTCCTGCGCCATTGCGGCCCTTCCCCGATCAAGCACCATCCACAGCGATAACAAACCATGGCCCGGGAATCACGCCGCTATTTCAGGGCTTTTGCCCCCTTGGGCGCGATTCCTCCCTGCCGCGTCGTTTTCCCAGTTTTTCACGCCGGGAATTCCGGCTAAACACCGCGCGACCCCAAACCATGCGAGGCCAAGATGACTGCAGCCCCTGATGCCGGATTTTTCACCGAGCCCCTGTCCAGCCGCGACCCCGATCTGTTCGGCGCGATCGAGAAGGAGCTTGAACGCCAGAACAGCGAGATCGAGCTGATCGCCTCGGAAAACATCGTCAGCCGGGCGGTCATGCAGGCCCAGGGCTCGGTGATGACCAACAAGTATGCCGAGGGCTATCCGGGCCGGCGCTACTACGGCGGCTGCGAATATGTGGATATCGCGGAGAACCTGGCGATCGAGCGAGCCAGGGCGCTGTTCGGCTGCGAGTACGTCAACGTCCAGCCCCATTCCGGCAGCCAGGCCAACCAGGGCGTGTTCACTGCGCTGCTCAAGCCCGGCGACACGATCCTGGGCATGAATCTCGCCTCGGGCGGTCATCTGACCCATGGCGCGCCGCCCAACCAGTCGGGCAAGTGGTTCAACGCGGTGCAATACGGGGTGCGCAAGCAGGACAACCTGATCGACTACGATCAGGCCGCCGCCCTGGCGCTGGAACACCGGCCGAAGCTGATCATCGCCGGCGGCTCGGCCATTCCGCGCCGAATCGACTTCGCCCGCTTCCGCGAGATCGCCGACAGCGTGGGGGCCTACCTTCTGGTGGACATGGCCCATTTCGCCGGGCTGGTGGCCGGCGGCCAGCACCCCTCGCCGTTTCCGCATGCCCATGTGGCCACCACCACCACCCACAAGACCTTGCGCGGCCCGCGCGGCGGGATGATCCTGACCAATGACGAAACCATCGCCAAGAAGGTGAATTCGGCCATCTTCCCCGGCATTCAGGGCGGCCCCCTGATGCATGTGATCGCCGCCAAGGCGGTGGCCTTCGGCGAGGCGCTGCGCCCGGAATTCCGCGACTATGCGGCGCAGGTGGTGAAGAACGCCCAGGCCCTGGCGGACCAGCTGATGAAGGGCGGGCTGGATATCGTGACGGGGGGCACCGACACCCATGTGGTGCTGGTGGATCTGCGCCCCAAGGGGGTGAAGGGCAATGCCACCGAGGCCGCTCTCGGGCGTGCAAACATCACCTGCAACAAGAACGGCATCCCCTTCGACCCGGAAAAGCCCACCGTCACCTCGGGCGTGCGGCTGGGCTCTCCGGCCGGCACCACCCGCGGCTTCGGCGAGGCCGAGTTCCGGCAGATCGCCGACTGGATCGTCGAGGTGGTGGACGGGCTGGCGGCCAATGGCGCCGACGGCAATGCCGAGGTCGAGGCCGCGGTCAAGGCGAAGGTGCAGGCCCTGTGCGCACGCTTCCCGATCTACCCCGAGGCATAGGCCGCGCCTTGCGCCTCACAGCAGGCCGCGCCAGCGCAGGAAGGCGACAAGCAGCACCGCCAGCACCAGCAGGTTGAAGGCATTGACGCTCAGCAGGGCCAGGGCGGCGTCCTTGCGGCGCTGCCACCTGTCGAGCCCGTCGAGATAGGATTCGACCGCCCGGAAGGCGGCATCCAGACGCTCGGGATCGGTCATCCGGGCCAGCCGGGGGTTGGCCTGCAGCCGGGCCGCCTCGGCAAACAGTTCGGCCTCGCGGCGGATGCGGCGGGGCAGCCGGCGCCGGGCCCGGCGCAGCCGCGCCTCCAGCCCTCTGCCCCCGACCCCCATCTTGCGGTGCAGCAGATCCGCGAGGTATTCTGCCTTTTCCTCGTAAGTCATTGAGCAATCGATTTGTTTGTATGTGACACCCACTGTCTAGCGCAGCTGGCGGGCTCTGGCCAGTGGCGTGACTTCGCGCTAGAGGTGCCTCATGCTGAATACGATCGTTACCGGAAAACCCACCGAAAAGGCACCGCTTCTGATCGCCCACGGGCTGTTCGGCTCGGCCCGCAACTGGGGCGTGATCGCCCGGCGGCTGTCCGATGCCCGCCAGGTGGTGGCGGTGGACATGCGCAACCACGGGGAAAGCCCCTGGTTTCCCACCCACGGCTACGAGGACATGGCCCGAGACCTGGCCGAGGTGATCGAGGCCCACGGAGGGCGGATGGATGTGCTGGGCCATTCCATGGGCGGCAAGGCGGCGATGGTTCTGGCATTGCAACGGCCGCAGGCGGTGGGCCGGCTGGTGGTCGCCGATATTGCGCCCACCGCTTACGGACATACGCAGGCTCATCTGATAGATGCGATGCGGCGGGTCGATCTTTCGCGGGTGGAACGGCGCGCCGACGCGGCCGCGCAGCTGGCCCTCGAGGATGACGCGCTGCGCGCCTTCCTGCTGCAATCGCTCGATGTCGGCGGGCGCAAATGGCGGCTGAACCTGGATGTTCTCGCCGCCGAGATGGAGCGCATCACCGGCTTTCCCCCGGTGGAGGGGCGTTTCGGAGGCCCGGCACTGTTTCTGACCGGAGCCGAAAGCAGCTATGTACGCCCGGAACACCGCAGCGAAATCAAGCGCCTCTTTCCCGCCGCCCGCTTCGCGAAGATCCCCGGCGCCGGGCACTGGCTGCACGCCGAGAAGCCGCGCGAATTCGAGGCGGCGGTGCGGGCCTTTCTGGACGGCTGAGACGGCCGAAAGGGCCCGCGGGCCTGCGGCTCTTACTGCCGGTCGTAGATGTCCTCGTAGCGGTGGATGTCGTCCTCTCCCAGGTAGCTGCCCGTTTGCACCTCGATGAGATACATCGGCAACTTGCCGGGGTTTTCCAGCCGGTGCTTCGTGCCCAGCGGGATGTAGACGGACTCGTTTTCCGACACCAGCCGCACCTCCTCGCCCAGGGTGACGCGCGCGGTGCCGG